>CALVTP010000023.1 GCA_944362765.1 uncultured Clostridia bacterium
TCGCGGCATACGTCGTATGCCGCTCTCTCATTTCGTCACTCCGCCGCAAAATCTATCTTTCTAAGACGATATCTCTTCCTTCTCTTCGGTATTATAAGAGTTGGCTCCAAAACGGACAGTCGCTTCGTTCCTGTCCTGCTACGCGGCTTTGTAATTTTCTTCCCGCATCAATCACCTCCTTATGAAAAAAGCTCGTACGGGGTACGAACTTTTTTATAAGGGTCTGTTCTCGCGAGCAATTAAAGTTCTCTCACTATTATCTTTGCGGGAAGAAAATTATATATTACCTTTGGTCTGCTCATTAAAGGGTTTTTCTAGGGTTGTCAGCGCTTTTTTAAGCACTTTCCTGCCCGTTCTCCTATGGCTTAAATAAGGTATCGAATTCTTCTTGAACCTCATCTCGGCTTCCGTAAGCATGACCAGCCCGATGTACAGGCGCATCAAATTGCACCTGACGCGGATTTTGTAGTCGGGAGCGACGTTTGTGACGGAGGTATAACCTTTGACAAACCAGCGATTGGATTCAACGGTGCGGGTGGGACGGAAGCTGACCAGATCGGTCAACGGATCGCCGTAGAACGCCCTGCTCCAATTGACGATTCCCTGATAGACAAATTTTTTGCGGTCGACAAAGACATTGTAGTAGTTGACGTCGCCGTTGACCAGCGCGCAATCGTCCATCTCTTTCAGGATGGGTTCGGCTCTCGCTATGGCGTTATAGATGCCTGAGGCGTCTACTCTGACGTTCAATACGGTGGCGTCGGCAAGCACGCGGTCGATCATCTTTTTATACGCTTCCGCCCAGGTCTTGTCGGTGCCGAGCTGAATATAGCCGTAGCCTTCGCCCTTAATCTTGTGCAGCTTTGCAAGATCCTGCCCCAGTTGCAGCATTACGCGTTTTCTTGCCTCGATGTTGGGAAAAGTCAGCCCTTTCAGCGGCGCGTCAAAGCCCTCTGTAATGATGTAGCCGACGTCGACTTTTTCTAAGCTGAGGTCGCTGAAAACGATTTTCGGGTGCAGCGGCGCGGGAGACTCCCCTGCGCTCTTATCCAGAATTTCGTGAATTTTAAGTTCCACCGAAATCAAATCCTTCTCGTAAAAAAGCGTCTCCGCGTTCTCGTCGGCACCGAACTTGATGTAGTAATTTTTATTGTCGGAAACAACTTTGAATACAGAGCTGAATTCCGCCTCGCTGCATTCGACTATCGAGTCGACGTTACCGAGACCGGATTCCTCAAAAAGCTGTTTCGCTTCGTATTTGCTGATCTTCTTTTTGGTATACGTTTCCATTTCAGTTCTCCGGAATTTGGTTTATCCGTATTGTATTTTATCAATTCTTCACACAATTTACAAGTGTTTTCCACCATTTTCCTTCTCGGGTAGTCCCGAACACGTGTTTTAAGGTTCCCTTTTGGCGGATTTTGGGTCGTTTTCGTCACCATCATCTTTGCTTTTTTGACCTTTTTTGATGCTTATTTCGGATTTAAGCGAATTTATATAGCTGATTTTTGACAGTCCAAAGGAAATAAGACTTCCGACGGGAAGCGAAACCGCAGGTTGGATAAATTGCATAGGCAGGTTAGCAAGAGCGGCGGGGAATCCGTAATAGATCATCTCGAAGACGAAGTACAGCCCCACCATGACGACGGAACCCACAATAACGCCGACCAGCACCCGCCAAAGTTTGAACTTCTTGTAATAAAACAGTGAAAAAATCAGCGCCATCAACCCCTTTGCAAGGAAGGTTATCGGCATATAAAGCACAAAACCCGCCAGAAGATCGGCAAGCATGCTGCCGATGGCGGCGACGCATACCGCAACGGGCGGAGGAAGCATGAAGCAGGCGATGACGATGAAAACGTCCCCCAAATGGACGTATCCCAAGACGAGGGGCACCTTGGCATAAGCGGTGGCAATCAAGATGAGCGCCGCAAACAGCGCCGTCAATGAAATCAATTTGACTTTTGAACGCATATACGAACTCCTTTTTTGCCGATGAATTTGCCTCGCGGCGGTTTATGGGCGAAGTCGCTTCCCCCTCGTTTTCAGATGATTATACGCCCCCGAAAAAAATAAGTAAAGCAAAATCCCGACTTAATTCGGTAAAACGCATGGCACACGGGACAAGCGGAGTCTTCCGGACGATAAAGTCGGTAAAAATGAAAATCGGATAATAAAAAAATAAAAGGTGGAAAATAAAAAAGCCTTTCGGGATCGGGAAAATCAATACCTCGATAAAAGCTTTATCGCCGCTTTGACGCCGTCGACGGCGGAGGAAGTTATTCCGCCCGCATAGCCCGCCCCTTCGCCGATAGGATATATGCCGGCGATGTTGCTTTCGCCGGAGTCGCCCCGAAGTATCCTGACCGGACAGGAGGAGCGCGTTTCCGCTCCGGTAAGTACGGCGCCGGGGCAGTCGAAGCCTGCTATCTGCCGCCCGAAAGCCGTTATTCCTTCGCGGATACCCTGCACCACGAACGGGGGAAGATAGCTCTTTGTCGGAGCCTCTTTTACGCCCGGAAGAGCAGTAGGTGAAACTTTATTTTCCGCCTTCTTCCCGATGAGACTTCCGAAGTACTCTATCGGTGCGAAGTAGCCTCCGCCGCCCGCCTTGTATGCGGCGCGCTCGAATTGTGCTCTTGCTTCAAAACCGCCGAACAGGCTCCCGTTAAAATCATTCGGGGAAACCGAAACAAGAATTGCCGAATTTGCGTTCCTTCCGTCACGCATATAATTCGACATGCCGTTCGTAACCAAAGTGTTTTCTTCCGAACTTGAAACCACCACCTCTCCGCCGGGACACATACAGAAACTGTATACCCCTCTTTTATCGGATGAAACGGTGTGAAGTTTGTAGTCCGCAGGTGGGAGTAAATGCGCGAAAGCACCGTATTGCGCCTCGTTGATAAGTTCCTGGCGGTGCTCTATCCGAACCCCTATCGAAAACGGCTTCGGCTGCATTTTCAATCCGCGTGCCGCCAGCATTCCGAAAGTGTCGAAGGCGCTGTGCCCTATCCCGATCATCATGGCGTCGCAGGCGATATATTCGCCGTTACCAAGTTCCGCCCCGGAGATTTTTCCGTTTTTTATGCGTATATCGGAGAGTTTGGAGTGCGTTTTCAATACCCCGCCCGCTGCAATAAAGCTTCCGACGGCGTTATTCAATACCGTTTTCAAAACGTCGGTACCGACATGAGGTTTTGCAAGATACATGATTTCTTCCGGCGCTCCGAAAGCGCAAAGTTCGCCGAAGACGGCGGGAAAAAGTTCCGCCGCGATCCCCGAATTCAGCTTTCCGTCCGAAAACAGCCCGGCGCCGCCCACACCGTATTGCACGTTGCATTCGGGATCCAACAGCCCGGCACTCTTCAGCGCTGTCACCGAAGCTTCCCTTTCCTCAACCGAGCCGCCGCGATCGATGAGTATCGGATTGACACCCGCTCTTTGGAGGGTCAGTGCCGCGAAAAGTCCTGCGGGTCCTGCGCCGACTATCAAAACTTTCGGCGCGTTTATTGGAATATTCTTAGGAATTTCGGCAAGAGAGCGATACCCTTCGCGGTAATCGGGAAGAGCTCGCCCCGCGCGGGTGTCCAATGCAACCGTATAGACAATTTTAACGTCGCGTTTGTTCCTCGCGTCGATACTTTTACGCAAAATTCTATAAACGGAAAAGCTCTTGGTGCCGAGCTTTTTAGCTATCGCCGAGATGAGCGCGTCGGCGTCCGAGCCGGGCGCTACTTTTATATTGTCGAGCCGCTTAAAGCCCACTTAGCGCCCCCTTTGCCGCAGCCTGTCCCGAAGCAGTCGCCCACATCAGGTTAAAACCGCCGCACTCGCCGTCGACGTCAAGAACTTCCCCCGCAGCAAAAAAACCGGGAGACAGTTTGCTTTCCAATGTCATATCGGAAAATTCATCGGTTCTGAGTCCGCCCGTCGCCGCCTGCGCCAGCTCCATCGAGCCCGCCTTCGCCCGATAGACGGGATAGGCTTTCAAAAGCTTTTCGGGATTTCCCATGGACAAAATATTCCGGGCAAGTTCTTTATGGACAAAGCTTTCGACGGGGAATTCTTTTAACTCTTCTTTAAGCTCCTCCGGGGTAAGTTCGGGCACAAAATCGAAGTAAAGATCCGCGGCTGGATAGCCCAACCGTCCCAAAAATACGCTGAGATCAAATACCGCCGTTCCGGAAACTCCGTTGTCCTTGAATATCACTTCGCCCGAAGCTTCGGCAACGGTTTTCCCGTCGGCTTTCGCCCTGACGTGAGCGGGGAGCCTGACGCCTTTCAAGCCTTTCAGGGTACTTTTATCCGTAATCAGGGGACCCAAAATCGGATATACCGGCATGAGTGCATGACCGAATTTCATTGCCGCAAAGTAGCTTTCACACCCGATGCCCGCACCGGAACCGGAAGCGAGGATCAGCTTTTTGAAGGGACGGGAAAATACAAGATATCCCTCTTTCCCGTTCGGAGCGATATCCTTGTCTGAAACCCCGGAGGCGGTCACCGTTTCGACGCCCGCGCTCTCGGCGGCGCTCCTTAAAGCGTTCAGCACCTGCGACGCCTGCAACGAATGCGGATACAGCCGCTTATCGGCTTCAAACAGTTTTACCCCTACCGACCGCCAGAAGGCGGCGTTTACTCCGTACTCAGAAAGAATACTCCGCACAAACCCGGGGTTGTTGTATTTCAGCCATGGCTCCTTTGCGGTATTTCCGAGGTTGCATTTTCCGTTTCCCGTGGCGAGGATCTTCTGACCGACGCGCTCGCGCTCCTCAAAAAGCGTCGTTTTCGCACCCGCCCTCGCTGCGGTGATGGCAGCCGCGAGTCCTGCCATACCGCCTCCGATTACAGCTAAATCTCTCATAAATCCTTTAAAAACAATTGTCTTACGTCGAAGTCGTCGTGGCGGATGTCCAGGACAGTCGCCCCCGAGTAGTCTGTAAAGCCGCGTTTTTTAAAGCCGTAAGACGCCTTTTTCGAAGAAAAGCTGCGCTGCACCTGCACGAAGCGCACCCCTTTATAGTCGACGGCGAAGTCGTTCAGGTGGTCGTGCCCCGCAAACACCGCCTTCAGGTTTCCTTCCTTCAGAGCCGCCTCGAAAAAGCCGGTATTGACGGCGGGCGAACATACTATATCGCCACGGCGGTTCAACGTACCGTCCTTACGGATATTTTCCCGGACGGCGCCGTAGATGACGGAGCAATCGGCAAGAGCCAGATAGTAACCGTTTTCAAACTCGTTCAGCGGAATATGCAAAAACAAAAAAACCGCTCTTTTCCCGGCTGCTTTTTCAAGATAGAACGCGATTTGTTCCTTTTTTAAAGCGGCGTAAGGCGAGCGGAAGCGGGAGCGGATGCGCTCTGACGGCGAAGCGTACGTCCCCGAATCCAAAAAAGCCAGGCTTGCGCCTTCCACCGGGGTGTCGAAAAAATAGTTTCCGTACCGCTTTCCGATGGCGTTCAGCTCAAAAACCGTGCCGGGGAGGGAGTGAAGATGCATTGCCAGCCCCTCTCGCGTCGAAGAGTTGTATTCGCCGTCGTGGTTCCCGAGATTTGCCGTCCATTTGACGCCTTTTCCGATAAAATAGTCGTCCAATCGGCTATAAAAATCGAGATCTTCTCCTTTCTTGCCGAAAAAGTTGTCGCCGTTAAACAGCACAAAATCGGGTTCGGCAGCCGAAGTGAGCTTCGAAATACATTCAAAGCCCTCTTCGTAGTCCTCTGGAAAAAGGTGGGTATCGGTGAGAGCTAAGACCCTGAAAGCGTCTCCTGCCGGCGTCTTTTTCATCTTACGGTCATTGCCTCGATCAGCGGAAGCTTTTTCCCCGAAAGGAATCTCACCATCGCGCCGCCCGCCGTGCAGACGTAGTCAATGTCGGAGATGTCGACGAACTTCGCCGCTGCCGTCACGGTGTCGCCGCCACCGATAACGGAGTATCCCTTTGCCGCCGCAACCGCCTTCCAGACGCGCTCCGTGCCCTTTGAAAAGAGCTCGTTTTCGTACACTCCGGCGGGACCGTTTACGAAAATCGTACCCGCCTTTGAAATCTCGTTTTCGAACAAGGCTATACTCTTTTCGCCGATATCCAAAAACATTTTGTCATCCAAGGGGAGCTTGTCCGACGTGACCTCCCGCCTTACTCCCTCCTCTTCGAAGGCGAAGTCGACGGGGGAGACGAATTTATCGGAGTAATCCTTCAACAATTCTTTCGCCTCGGCGACAAAAACGGTAAGATCATGGTCACTGAGCCATTTTTCGTACTTTGCTCCGACCTTGACCCCTTCCGCCAGCCGCATGACTACTCCCGTCACGCCCATTGCGAGTATCTTGTCGGCAATTCCGTCCTTTAAAACCTTGCCCATCATGCCGAAAGCGTCCGAAATCTTTGCCCCGCCGAGGACAAAGACGACGGGTTTATCCGCCGAGTTCATCACCTTCCAAAGCGCCTCGTACTCCCTGAAAAAGAGCGGTCCCGCGTAAGAAGGCATCAATTCCTCGAACGCCACCATGCTCGGGGCGTTCCTGTGTGCGGCGCTGAAAGCGTCGTTGACGTAAATATCGGCAACCTCTTTAAGACGCCTGACGAGATAGGTTTTCAGCATCTCCTTCGGGGTGAGCTTGACATCCTTTTCGAAGGTGGAGACCTCTTCGGTAAGGTACCTGAGGTTTCCTAAAAGCACCGCTTCACCCTCTTTCAGCGCCTTTACTTTGGCTATCGCCGCGTCTCCCGCAACGTCGTCGATGTAGTCGACTCTGACGCCGGACAGTTCACTTAAAATTTCGGCGTGCTCCGCCATGGAAATGAGGTTTTGGTAATCCAAAGTGTCGCCTTGGTGCGCTATAATCGCGATTTTCGCGCCGCCCTCCGAAAGATATTTCAACGTCGGAACCGTCTTTTCCAGACGGTTCCTGTTGACGATTTTTCCGTTACTGTCGATAGGCGAGTTTATGTCGGGACGGAATAGTACCGTCTTGCCTTTGACATCGACGCCGATAATGCTTTTTATACCGATTTCCATTTTCCGATCCCTAAATATTCGTTGGTTCTGGCGGTTGCCTCCGCGCCGTTATCCTGCATGCGCATGACTGCGCGGATACCGTCCATAGTCTCGGGGATTGTGACGGCTTCCTGCGGGATGTTGATGGCGTACATTATCGAATCTCCCGTCTCTACTATCGAATCCTTCCAAAGCGCTATCTCGTACATGTCCCCTCTCGGATTGCCGAGATCGCGTGCGTACCTGAATAAAGAGGCGTTCCCGAGGAAACCTTCGTCTATCGAAACGAGACGGATCCTCGGATGCTTCGAGAAGGCTTCGAGCGCCATTTCCTTAGTGATCTTCTGTTTTCCGGTCGCCACTACCGTGATGATGTGCCCGTGAGTTATCGGAGTGTGTACCAGAATACCGGTGGCTTCGACATGCGGCATTATGGTCATAAGATCCACCGCCTGATGCGAGGGCGCCTTGTCTATCTGAAGGGCGTTGGTCAGTCCCCTGTGGTAGTCGCCGGGGTCGGCTACGCGGCGGATGATGGTGATTGCCACTCTGTCTATGCCGTAAGCGCGGTCGAGGCAGTCCACCGAGCGGATAAGCCCCGTCGTGTTGCAGCTGGTCAGCTTAAGATAATCCTTCCCCAGTCCCTTTTCGTAGTTGGCGTACCCGTGGAAAAAGACATCGGCAACGGAATTCTTCTCACCGCCCTGGAAGATGGCTTTCGTGCCGTATTTCAAGTAGAGCTCCTTATTCTTAGCGCCGACGCCGCCGGGAGAGGAATCCAACACGACGTCGCACTTTTTTATCATATCCTCCAAAGTGCCCGAAACGGGAATGCCGAGTTCGTCAAACGCCGCGCGTTTATCTTCGGAAGCAAGGTAAAGATTGTACGGCATCCCTTTTTCTTTCAATGCCCTGACTGCAAGAGTGGGCGCTACGTCCGCCACACCCACAAGCTCCATGTCGCCCTGACGGCTGACGCCGTCGGCAAGACGCTGCCCGATAACGCCATAGCCGGCTACGCCGACTTTAACTTTTACCATAAATATACTCCTTTCGGCTGTTCGCCGTAATTTATATCCCGAAAAAATAAGGCATGCCGGATTTTAAAGCATTCCGACAGAGATTTTAGTGCCTTTCGTTATACTTGTAATCGTAAATGATAGCGAGTACCAGCATCAACGCCTCGTATTTACAATGGATGTTGATGTCGTAGGTGTCGGCAATTTTAAAGTAATGCTTTTCAATTGTGGCAACGACAGGTCCGAACTTGTCACCCTCATGCACGACGGCGTTGTAGGCGCCGCCCCTTATGTAATAGTCACCGTAAATATCGGATGAAACCTTAATAGAGTTCCTGACGCCGATAAGGTTTTTGCATTTAGCGACGTAACCGTCGGAGGTATCCTCCCCGTGATAGATGTAAACCTTCTTTCTGAACGGCGAGAAAAATTTGAATTTCGCCATGTAGATCCTTTTCCCATCGTTGTTCTCGAGCCAGAATTTTTTGGGTATGGATATGAGTTTGGTGTCGCAAAAATAACGGGGATTGTCGTAAGCGTCGCGTATCGCGAATCTGTCCTTCAGGGCAAAATATTTCTGCCTGATAATATATTGAGCCATAGTGTCCTCCCATTAAAAGGTTATTAAAATTTTAGCATAGCCCGCGCGCGAAAGTCAATATTAAATCTTTACGAACGCCGAAAAAAAGCCGCTCCGTCATATTCGCCGGAAAAGGAAAACGGAGCGGCAACGCGAAATTTGTAGATATATGTAGCTCAAGCTACTTTTTTACCGATTTTTCGTACAGGGTTTTGTATAACCCTCCTTTTTCGAGAAGCTCCGGATGCGTGCCGCGCTCGACAATTCTCCCGCCGTCAAGCACCAGAATTTCATCTGCGGAAACCACGGTTGAGAGGCGGTGCGCGATGACGATGACGGTGTGGCTTCCGGCGAGTGCGCCGAGCGCCGACTGAATCTTGCTTTCGGTGGAGGAATCGACGGAAGCCGTCGCTTCGTCAAGAATGATTATCGGCGACTCTCTCAGAATGGCGCGCGCAATCTGGATGCGCTGCTTCTGCCCTCCGGAGAGTTTCATTCCCCTCTCCCCGACGGTGGTGTCGTATCCGTCGGGCATCTCCATAATGTCGTCATGTATTTGCGCTTTGGTAGCTGCCGCTACAATTTCTTCGATTTTTGCGTCAGGCTTTGCGTAAGCGATATTTTCCGCAACGGTACCGGTAAAAAGGAAGGTGTCCTGAAGCACGGGGGAGATGTTGCTCCTTAAAGATTTAAGGGTTATCGTTTTTAAGTCGACGTCGTCAAGTTTTACCGACCCTTCCGTCGGGTCGTAAAAACGTGAAATCAATTTGGTTATAGTGGTCTTTCCCGCGCCCGTAGCGCCGACCAACGCCAACGTCTTTCCAGGTTCGGCGACAAAACTTATATCCGACAAAACCTCCTTCCCTTCGCCGTAGGAAAAGGAGACGTTTTCAAAGGAAATTTTTCCTTCAGCCCTTCCGATATCGACTGCCGATCCCGAATCGGTTATCGTTATCGGCGCCTCCAGTACCTCCAGAATTCTCTCGCCCGCCGCTAAAGCCTGCTCGGCGTTTTCCATCAGGCGCGCCATTCCTTCCATCGGCGTAAACAGAAGTGAAAGGTACAATAAAAACGCCACTACTTCGCTTACGTCGATACCTCCGGAATAGGCAAGATAGCCGCCTACCGCGACGACGGCGACCGTTCCGAGGGAGGACAAAAATTCGATAAGCGGGTGGAATATCCCCGACGCCTTCAACGCTTTCAATATGGCTCTGGTGTGGTTGTCGGTTCTTTCCTTGACGTCGAGGTGCTCGCGTTCCTGCTGCCCGAAGGACTGCACTTCGCGGATACCCTGGATGTTGTCCTGAACCTCGGCGGAGATGGTGCCGATGAGCTTTTGGGCGGATTTGAAGTTGGGGCGCACTTTTTTGGAGTAAAATACGCATGCCGCGACGACCAGCGGTATGATTATCGCCGTCACCAGGGCAAGTTTCCAGTTCATATAGAGGAGCACTCCCAGGACTCCGACAAAGGTCAGAGCATTGGTCAGAAATTCCGGAATGACGTGGGCGTAGAGAAGCTCCAGCTTGTCGACGTCGTTTATGACCCTTGCCAAAAGTTCCCCCGACTGTCTGTTTTCGATATAATCGAGGCTGGACGTCTGAATCCTGTCATAGAGCTTTATTCTGGTGCCGTCGGCAAGCCGCCACGCGGCGATATGGAGCATATAAGTCGACACAAATCTTGCAAGCCACTTCAATAAATTCAGCCCCGTAAGCCACGCAGCAAGGACGAGTATGGCGTTTAATTCCTCTTTCCCGACGCCCGCCGAAACCACTCCCGTCATTTCCGAAAGGAGCGACGGCGCGACAAGCGACGAGAGCGTTGCAAGTATGACCGCGGTAATACCTGCGATGTAATAGAGCTTGTATTGCATTATCTCTTTCGAGAGCTTCATAAAAACTTTCATAGCTGAAATTATACTCCGAAAGGGGCAAAAATGCAAACTTTCCGACACAAGTGACGTCTTCGAAGCGCAGCCGAACGTTGAAATTCCCGCCAAACCGGGCTTCGGCGCGTGCGCGCATAAACTTTATGCGCTAAATAAAATATTATATGACGCTTTTCCGATTGACTTGAATTCGGGCTGTGTGTTATATTCTTTTATATATAAATTTCAGAGGTTACCATGCAATACAGGACACATAATACGGGTGAAATTACCGAAGCGCTCGACGGGCAGCGCATCCGCGCGGCAGGCTGGGTGGAGACCATCCGCGACCACGGCGGAGTCATGTTCATCGATTTAAGAGACCACTACGGGATGCTGCAGGTCGTTTTAAACGACGACTCCCTTCTGAAAGGTATCGGAAAGGAGTTTTGTATAAGCGTACAGGGCGTTTTAAGGAAAAGAACGGAAGATTCCTACAATAAAAACATCAATACCGGCACCGTGGAACTGGTCGCCGAGTCGATAGAAGTGCTGGGCGGCGTCGAAGAACGCCTTCCTTTCGAGATTCAGTCGGCGCCCGAAACCAAAGAGGAACTGCGACTCAAATACCGTTTTCTCGACCTCAGAAACCGCTCTCTTCACGATCGGATAGTCCTAAGAAGCAACGTCGTCGCCTATATGCGCGAGCTGATGAGGCAGTTGGGATTCATCGAAATAAACACCCCCATCCTCACCGCATCTTCGCCGGAAGGCGCCCGCGACTACCTCGTCCCGAGCCGCAAGCACAAAGGAAAGTTTTACGCGCTGCCGCAGGCTCCGCAGATATTCAAACAGCTTCTGATGGTATCGGGCTTCGACAAATACTTCCAGATAGCGCCCTGCTTCCGCGACGAGGACGCACGCGCAGACAGAGCGCCGGGCGAATTTTACCAATTAGACTTCGAAATGGCGTTCGCAACCCAGGAAGACGTCCTGAAAGTGGCGGAAGAGGTGCTGTACAAGATCTTTACGAAGTTCTCGTCGGGCACGGTGACGCCGCCCCCCTTCGAGAGAATCCCCTACGCAGAGGCGATGCTGAAATACGGCACCGACAAACCCGACCTCAGAAACCCGCTGTTCATCATCGACCTGACAGAGTTTTTCTCGCGCTGCGACTTCAAGCCGTTTAAGGGCGGAAATATCGTCCGCGCCATCCGCGTGCCGGGCGGCGGGAAACTTACGAAGTCCTTCCACGAAAGAATGCTCGCCTTCGCTACGAAGGAACTCGGCATGGGCGGACTCGGATACATCACCGTCAACGACGATCTGAGTTACAAGGGACCGATCGACAAATTCATACCGGCGGAACTGAAAAGCGAACTCAGGGATACCGCAAACCTCGAAAAGGGAGACCTTTTGTTCTTTATCGCCGATAAACGCGAAAAGGCGCCGGCGCTTGCGGGAGCCATCCGCACGGAGCTCGGAAGACAGCTTAACCTTCTTGACGAGAACGCCTATAAATTCTGTTTCATCGTCGATTTCCCGATGTACGAATGGGACGACGAGGAAGGAAAGTGGGCGTTTACCCACAACCCGTTCAGTATGCCTAAAGGCGGTTTGAACGCGCTTTTAACCAAGGAACCCGACCAAATCACCGCTTACCAATACGACGTGGTGCTGAACGGCGTCGAGCTGTCCAGCGGCGCCGTACGTAACCACGAACTTGCCACGATGATAAAGGCGTTCGAAATAGCGGGATACCCCAAAGAGGAGCTCGAAAAGCGGTTCGGTTCCCTCTACAACGCCTTCAAATTCGGCGCTCCGCCGCATGCGGGCATGGCGCCCGGTGTGGACAGGATTTTGATGCTCCTCACTAAACAGGAAAACATCCGCGAGGTTATCGCTTTCCCGATGAATAAAAACGCCCAGGATCTTCTTATGGGCGCTCCGGGAGAGGTCACCGAACAGCAATTAAGAGAAATTCACGTCAAAATAAGGGACTGATATGATAGAGCTGAAAGACATCGAATGGCTCGGAAAGCTGGCGAAACTGCAGCTTGACGACGACGAAAAAGAGGCGCTCCGCACCGACTTGGAAGAGATTGTCGGTTTTGCGGGCTCCGTTTCCGAGGCGGCGGACTCCGACGCATATCGAGGCGTCGTAGTTGAAGCGGAAGATCTGAGAGCGGACGAAGTCGTCCCCTCTTTCCCGCAGGAACTTATCCTTTCCAACGTCTCGGGCGGCGAACAAGGCTATTTCCCCGTCAGGAAGAGGAGGCACGATGTTAAGTAGAATTTTAAAATATTCTTCGCTTTTGAGGGATAAAAAGCTCTCTTCCGTCGAACTTACGAAGGAGTACCTGAAAAAAATCGCTGCGAAAAACGGCGAATTGAACGCCTTCGTCTCCGTAGATGAGGAGCGCGCCCTCAATCTTGCCGGGGCTGCCGACAAATTGTTAAAAGAAGGGAAAGGAAACCTTCTCACCGGTATACCCTTCGGCGTCAAAGCCAACATCGCCGAAAAAGGGGTGGAGACCGATTGCTGTTCCCGAATTCTGAAGGGCTATCGCCCCACATACAACGCCACCGTCATCGAAAAGCTTTTGTCTTCGGGCGCAGTCTCCCTCGGTAAAAACAACATGGACGAGTTCGCAATGGGCTCGTCGACGGAAACAGGCTCTCACGGCGCGGCATACAATCCCGTCAATCGGGATTACGTCACCGGCGGAAGTTCCGGAGGCGGAGCGGCGGCGGTCGCATCCGATATGGCGGTATACGCGTTGGGCTCCGATACCGGAGGCTCCGTCCGTCAGCCCGCGGCGTTTTGCGGAGCGGTGGGATTAAAACCGACATACGGTTCCCTCTCCCGCTACGGACTTATCGCATACGGAAGTTCGCTTGATCAGATAGGACCCCTCACCTCTTCCGTGGCTGACGCCGCGATAGTCTACGACGCTCTGAGAGGCGTCGATCCTCGCGACAGCACCTCTTCCGCCCTCTCCGTCTCCGCCTTCGAAAAGCTGAGCGGCGACGTTAAAAATTTAAAGATTGGGCTCCCGAAAGAATATTTTGAGGGTATCAATCCGGAAATTGTCAATACGGTCAAGTCCGCCGCCGCGACATATGAAAAGCTGGGGGCGACTCTTAAGGAGATCTCCGTTCCTTCCTTAAAATACGCCCTGCCCGCTTACTACATCATCGCATGCGCGGAGGCAAGTAGCAACCTCGGGCGTTACGACGGCATCCGCTACGGCTACCGCTCCCGAGACTACGACGACGTCAACGAAATGATAATGAAAACGAGGAGCGCCGGCTTCGGAAAAGAGGTCAAACGCCGCATAATGCTCGGTACGTATGTGCTGAGCGCCGGCTACTTCGACGCCTACTACAAAAAGGCGCTCCGCGTAAGGGAGCAGGTGTCGGAAGCCTTCCGCATGGCGTTCGATGAGGTCGACCTCATGCTGACGCCTGTGGCGCCGACGACGGCTTTCCCGCTGAACTATACCTCCGAAAACATGATAGAGACATATATGTCCGACTATTGCACGGTACCCGTCAACATCGCGGGGCTTCCTGCCATATCCCTTCCTGCGGGAACGGACGAAAAGGGACTTCCGATAGGTATACAGCTCATCGGCGCGAAGTTCTCGGAGCCGCTCATACTAAACGCCGCTTACGCTTTCGAAAGCGCTTGCAACGGCGGAAAGGAGGCGGAAAATGAGTAAATACCTTTTTGTCGCAGGGCTTGAAACCCACGTCGAATTACAGACCGAGTCGAAAATCTTCTGCGGATGTTCGACGCGTTTCGGCGCCGAGCCCAATACTCATTGCTGTCCCGTCTGCACCGGTGAACCCGGTTCCCTTCCGGTCATCAACAAAAAAGTGCTCGCCTACGCCATCCGCGCGGGACTTGCCACCCACGGCAAAATCTCCGAAATCACTTCGATGGACAGAAAAAATTACGTCTATCCCGACCTTCCGAAGGCGTATCAGATCTCGCAATTCGAAAATCCCGTTTCGGTGGGCGGATATATCGAGCTCGATTCCGGTAAGCGCATCCGTTTGAACCATATCCACATGGAAGAGGACGCCGGGAAACTCGTCCACGAGGGGGGATACACCTATATTGACTATAACCGCGGCGGCGTGCCGCTTATCGAAATCGTGTCGGAACCGGACATCTCCTCCGTCGAAGAGGCAAGGGAGTACGTAGAAAAGCTGCAGCTTATAATGCGTCACATCGGAGTTTCCGACTGCAAGATGCAGGAAGGCTCTATGCGCTGCGACGTCAACATCTCCGTCCACCGCGAGGGAGAGCCGTTCGGAACGAGAACGGAGATAAAAAACATGAACTCCCTAAGCTTCATGGAAAAGGCGTTGGCATACGAATACTCCCGCCAATGCGATCTGCTGGAATCGGGAGAAAAGGTGGTTCAGGAAACCAGAAGATACAACGAGGGAGCCCAAACTACCGAAAGTATGCGCAGCAAGGAAGACGCCCAGGACTACCGTTATTTCCCGGAACCGGATATCCCCGCGATACATATCTCGGAGGAGTTCGTGGATTCGATACGAAAAACCATGCCCGTGCTTCCCGACGAACTAAGGAAGATTTTCGTTGAAAAAGGGCTTTCGGACATAGAAGCAAAACGCCTGGTCGAATACAAGCGGGTGGCGGACTTTTTCCTGTCCTCGCTGAGCGCCGGCGACGCAAAGATTGCGGCAAATCTTATCCTCGGCGAAATTTTCCGCTCCATGGGCACCGAAGAGGAGAAGGAAGCCTTTGAATTGAAGTTCGACGTCGAGGCATTCACGGAGCTTGTCGCTCTCCGCGCCCAAAACAAAATCAACGCAGCCATTCAAAAGCGTGTGCTTCAGGAGATGCTTTCGAAGGGCGGAAAGCCCTCCGATTATCTGACTGCGGACGATCTTGCGGGAGTCGACGACTCCGCCGTCGAGGGGCTCTGCCGGGACGCGATAGCGGCAAACGAGCGCGCTGTCCGCGACTATCTCGGCGGCAAGGAACAGGCGTTGAAAGCCCTTCTCGGATTCGTCATGAAGGCGACGCGCGGCAAGGCGAATTCCGGTGCAGTCGAATTAAAGTTGAAGGAACTTCTCGGAAAATGAGTGCGACAAATCGCGCCGAACGGGCGAAGGAGCATTATTTTTCGGGTTTGAATTGCGCACAGTCGACTACGATGGCGCTCGCGGACGAGGTCGGGCTTGACGAAAGCGTTATAAAAGCGGTCGCCGCTCCTTTCGGCGGCGGAGTGGCGCGTTCCCGCTCCCTTTGCGGTGCTGTTTCGGGGATGCTGATGGCTATCGGAGCCGCCCATCCGGACTACACCAAAGCCGAAATCTACGCCATTTCGAGGAAGGCGATGGAGGAATTTTCCTCCCGCTTCGGAAGCCTCAATTGCTCCGAATTATTGAGCGTTCTGAATGTCGACAACTCCCCTGCTCCCTCCGAGCGCACCGCCGAATACTACGCTTCGCGCCCCTGCGGAGACATCATAGCTGGCGCCGTGGAAATTGCCGAAAAGTTTATAAAAAAGGAAAGCAAACCGTAAACAGCATTAAATTTTCGGATATCAGCTCTGCTTTTCCGCCCCGAACGGGGCTTTTTTATATTCACGGAAGGCTGTCGGCAGGAAAATCGCAACGGCAACAAACTCCGCAGCGGTCAGCGCCGCCCAGGTATAGATCTCGGGAAAATTTCTGAAAATCAGCGCCGCAGGGAGCCCTATTCCCGCTCCGCGAAGGATATTCAGCGTCATCGCTTTGCCGCCGGAACCCGTTGCGACGAACGCCGCCGACAGCATCAGCGCCGGTGCCGCAGGTACAAATCCCGCCGAAAGCACCCTGAAATATGTCGTTTTGTCGCCAAGGTCAAAGATGTTCATCAATTCCGCGGCGGCAATCTCCGCTGCCACGGTCACCGTCAGAGCTGTCGCCAATGCCACGGCTGCCGATATCAGAAACGCTTTTTTGAATCGTTCTCTGTCTCCCGAACCGAATGCGGCTCCCAAAATGGGCACTGTACCCTGGTTCAAGCCGTAAACGGGAGTCAGCGCCTGCTGCCTTACTTTATAAAATGCGCCGTAGAAGGCTATAGCCGCGCCGGAGGGCATGACGGCGTTCAGGAATACGCCGAACATCGCGTCGACGCCGTTCTGAATCGCCGAAGGAAAGGAAACTTTTAAAATCTCCTTGAAAGCGTTGCCGTCCGGCGGCGCGGAGGGTGAATAAAAGGGTTTTATAGGCAACTTTTTTGCGATAAATATCGAAATTATCATTGTCACGAGCTGTCCCGCGGAGTCGGCGACTGCAAGCTTTACGGCGGTCGAAAAGAAGTTTTTCAACATGAAAAACAACATAAAATCGACGCCTATGGTGACCGCGGCACCTGCAATCGACGCCATCATCGGGCGCACTGTGACGCCTTCCGAAACGGCTGTTCTGTTGAAGACGGTATGAACGGCAACCGCGGGAAACGCCGCGGAAACTATTATAAGGTAGCGCCTCGCTTCCGATATATCGTTTTCGGAAATATTGAAAAGCGGCAGCACGAATAACGCCGATACAACCCCCGCCGCCACCGCGGAAAGAGCGGTAACCGCGGTTATCACGGCCGCGGCGGACGCAGTCCTCTCCGCCTTTGATTTTTCCCCCTCACCTATCGCGCGGGAGAGTGCCGCCCCCGAACCGATACCCGCCGCAACGGCAAGCGCATTCAGGATCGCCTGTATCGGAAATGCGGCGGAAAGCGCCGTCATCCCCTCTTTCCCTGCAAAAAAGCTCCCGGAGAGCGCCGCAACGGCAACGGAGAGCATCTGAAACATCGAAGGAAGGCTCATCGAAAAAATGAGTTTTCCCACCCTTTCTTTTAAAAGCTTCTGCTTTAAATTGCCTGAAACCGAAGAGTTATTCGAAGAGAGTACGGAGCCGTTCACTCCGTTAGTATCTGTACTTCCTGAAATTTATTGCGTTCTCCGACGCGTTTACGATTCTTCCTTTCAGCTCCGGAGCGCTTTCGATAAGGGCGGCAAGCGGAGAGAAATCGCCCACCTTCTCCGGAGTGTGCGCATCGGTATTGGCGATAAGACCGACGTCCGTTGCCAGAATGCCGTCCAGCGCGCGCCCGAAAATATCGATGTGCTTCATGTTTATTTCGAGGAGTGTGCCGTAGTCGGCGGCGCACTTGGCTACCTCTTTCGGATCGGTTATCACCATGTCGTTGAGATGCGCGACGATGGCGACGGGGTACCTTTTGATCATCTGGGTAAAAGCGCGGGTGTTTCTTCTTATCGCGTCGCGGGAAGGTTTGACGGCAAAGGAGAAATATGCGGGAAGATAGAAAGTGAAAAAGTCCGCGGGGCGGCGCGGCGTGGCAAAACGATGGAAGCCCGCTATGACGAAATCGAAGTTTTCGAAGTCCTCGGGGCGCATATCTATATTGCCCTCCAAGCCCAAAATATCCGCCTCTATGGCGTGGAAGACGGCGATCTCGGGGTGCTTGGAGCGCTCTTCGGCGATTAGAAGCCGCTGCTCGGAAGCTTTTTTACGCGTCAAAGAGTATCTGTCGGGGTTAGCAAAGCCGTGGTCGGAAATCGCCACCGCGTTCAACCCCCTTTTTATAGCCGCCTCGACATTTTCCCTGACGGAGCGTCTGCCGTCGGAAAAGTAGGTATGCGTATGATAATCGCCGTAAATCTTCACAGCGATATTATAGCAAACGCCGCTCGGACTGTAAAACGAAACGCGTACAATAAAATAAAAGAAATTTCATGAGTTTTTAATTTAAGGAGCCATTGACTTTGACGGCTTAAAGATGTATATTTATATATATAGACGGAGAGGATGAAATGACGCGTTTTATTGCTCACAGAGGTTTAAGTTCCCGGTTCTATCAAAACTCGGAAAAAGCGTTTCTTGCCGCTGCCGAGTCCCCCTTCTTCTACGGTATCGAAACCGACGTATGGTTTACTAAGGACAATAAGTGGGTGTGCTGCCACGACAACAACCCGTTTGCCGACAAGAGCGTTTCGATATCGGAGATAACCTATGAGGAAGCGACGAAGCTTCCGATGAATCTCAACAAGATGGGCTCCTGCAAAATAGAAGGCGAATCTTATATCTGCGGCATGGAGCGTTACCTTGAAATTTGCAAAGCGGGCGGCAAAGTGCCGGTCATAGAGCTGAAATGCATTCCCAAAAAGGATCAATTGAAGGAACTTACCGACATAGTCGACGGCATAGTCGGGCTCGACAACGCCATATTCATCAGCTTCCACTTCGTCAACCTCGCGAGAATGCGGGCGATGAATCCCAAGATCCGTATGCAGGTGCTGGGGCGCTACCCGACTTCGGGACGCGCCTATTTAAAAAAGGGGTACGACGTCGACCTGTTGTTCACTTATTGCACCTCTTTCCTTATCCGAAAGGCGCATAAACTGGGGCACGAAGTCAATCTTTGGACGATAAACCGTCTCGGCATCGCCAAGTACTTCATGCGCCTCGGCGTCGACTACATTACCACCAATTTCGACTTTTCGGGAAAACTTTAAATCCGCCGAAAAAATATTTTAAAATTATTTGACAACGTCTTTCCTTTAATTCTATAATACGCCTATTAAAAAGGCGCTTCGGTAAAAAAACGCCGGAGCGCTTTTTCGTTAAATCAAAGGAGGAATACCCATATGAACGTCTCGGAAATTTTCGGCTCGATGTCATTCAATGACAAAGTAATGCGCGCAAAGCTCCCGAAATCCACATATAAGGAGCTCAAACTTGCGATAAGCGAAAATCAACCGCTGCCTTTGGAAGTCGCCAACGTCGTCGCCAACGCGATGAAGGATTGGGCTATCGAAAAAGGCGCGACCCACTTTACGCATTGGTTCCAGCCCCTTTCCGGAGTTACCGCCGAAAAGCACGACTCGTTCATCTCCCCCATTCCCGACGGCGGAGTAATAATGGAGTTCAGCGGCAAGGAGCTTATAAAGGGCGAACCCGACGCCTCCAGCTTCCCCTCGGGCGGGCTGAGATCCACCTTCGAAGCGCGCGGTTACACCTCGTGGGATCCCACCTCTTACGCTTTTATAAAAGACGGCACCCTCTGCATCCCGACGGCGTTTTGTTCGTACACCGGCGAAGCGCTGGACGGAAAGACACCTCTTCTGAGGTCGATGCGCGCGATAAATTCCGAAGCGAAGCGTATTCTGAAGCTGTTCGGGGCGCCTGACTCCATCGAAGTCAACACCACCGTCGGTGCCGAACAGGAGTACTTCCTCGTCGACAAAAAGTACTTCGACCTCAGAAAAGACCTGCTGTTTACGGGGCGGACGCTTTACGGCGCGCTGCCGCCGAAGGGACAGGAGCTTGAAGACCACTACTTCGGCACGATAAAGTCGCGCGTTTCGGCGTATATGAAGGAACTCGACGAAGAACTCTGGAAGCTCGGCGTGCTCTCGAAGACAAAGCATAACGAGGTTGCCCCCGCGCAGCACGAGCTTGCCCCCGTCTATACGACTACCAACATAGCCGCCGATCACAACCAATTGACGATGGAAATAATGCAGAAGGTGGCAAAGCGTCACGGCTTGGTCTGTCTTCTCCACGAAAAGCCTTTCCTCGGGATCAACGGTTCGGGCAAGCACAACAACTGGTCGATTTCGACCTCGGACGGCACCAACCTTCTAAACCCCGGTAAATCCCCCGCCGACAATGCGCAATTTTTACTGTTCCTCACCGCCATCATCAAAGGCGTCGACGAATATCAGGAACTTTTGCGTATCTCCGTCGCAAGCGCCGGCAACGATCACCGCCTCGGCGCCAACGAAGCGCCCCCTGCGATAATTTCTATTTTCCTCGGCGACGAACTCACCGAGATCCTCGACGCTATCGAAAAGGGCTACCAGATAGACAAGCGGAAAAAGGTGCTGATGAGAATAGGCGTCGACTTCATGCCGCCGTTTGCCAAGGACACCACCGACCGCAACCGCACTTCGCCTTTTGCCTTCACCGGGAACAAGTTTGAGTTCAGGATGCCGGGCTCTTCCGCCTCTATTTCCGCAGCCAACACCGTTCTGAATACCATTCTCGCGTCCGAGCTCGGGGAATTCGCCGACGAATTGGAAGCCGCAGAAGACTTCAATGCCGCCCTCTCCGACATCATCAAGCGCACGATAAAAGAGCATAAACGCGTCATTTTCAACGGCAACGGCTACGACAAAGCCTGGGTCGACGAAGCCGAGAAGCGGGGACTATTGAACCTGAGGTCGACGCCGGACGCTCTCAAATACATGCTCGAAAAAAAGAACGTCGCGTTGTTTGAAAAGTACAACGTCTTTACGGCGAACGAAATCAAATCGCGCTACGAAATCCACATCGAAAATTATTGCAAGATATTGGGGATCGAGGCAAAGACGATGCTGGATATGGCAAAAACGCAAATCCTTCCCGCAGTCAGCGAGTACACCAAACGCCTTCTGGAAACGGCTCAGCTCAAAAAACAGGCGGGGCTGCCGCCCGAACCCGAAAGCGAACTTGCGGCGGAACTAAGCGATAAATCCCGCGCCATTTTCGGCGGCGTCAAGTCGCTTTCGGTACTCGCCGAAAAGGCAAGAAACATCTCCGACGAGCAGGCGCGGGCGGAGTACTATCATAACTCCGTCATTCCCGCCATGGAGTCGCTCCGTCACGCTGCCGATTCCGCAGAAAGACTGACCGATTCGGCATTGTGGCCGATGCCGGGATACACCGAACTGCTGTTCGGAATTTAATCCGGAAGTTCTTTCCTGCTTCCCTTAGGTTAATCCGAAGAGGCTCTCCTTTGAAAGGGAGAGCCCTTTTTTAAATTTAAAAAATTGTCGATTTGATATTGCAATAACGACAAATATATGATATCATAGTTATGCACAGGAGGTGGAAAGATGAAACAATACAAAGCTCCCAATCACAATTCTTTGGACGGTCAGGTAGTAGATTACGGCGGGCAGAAATTCGTGCTTTCAAAGACTGCTGCGGTTACCGCGCCGATAGCTATTCAGCCGCCGAAATTCAAAATTTCTCCGCAAATGCGTTTCGACGCCGACGACGAGGGCTTGATTTTGCGGATCAAGATGAACCCGAAACCCGACTACGCCACGTTGCCGAACGCCTATAAGGAGGAAAAATAGTTCTTTTTAATATTCATTCGATAAAGACGACCCCGCCGTACAGCGGGGTTTTAATTTGCACTTCGTTCAGCAAACGCGTTTTCGGCGACTCCCCTGTCTTAAGCGCCGTCCTCAGTCCGCCGACAAACTTTCAGCCGAAAAAGCCTTTTACTCCGCACTTCACGCCGAGCTTCCCGAGCGCCCTTTTAAACAGCCGCAAGGGGTTTAAGTATATCCTTTTTATGTGCCTTTCGGAGGAGATGACAACGACTTCGTCTGAAGCCAGCGACGCTATTATCGGCGCCGAAAAGGCGGCGTTTTCCGCCGTCGTCCGCGACTTGTTTTCAAGAATGATTTTCTCTTTATCGATCGCGCCGCCGAGCGCCGCGAACATTGCCTCCGCTTCGGAAATCCCGGCTTTGGGATTCGCAACGCCACCGCTTAGGATGACAAAGTCCGGTTTTTGCGAATTATAAAAGGTTTTCGCAAACTCCAATCGCTCGAGCGTCCTGTCGGAGATCGTTCCGTCGTCGTTCATTCTGTTTCCGAGTACTACCACTACTAAACTCATATTAAAAAGAAAAGATATTCAAGCCCGTCTCGTCGTCGAAGCGCCTTCCTATCGGTATATCGACTACATCCAAAAAAATCTCCGCGGTGGCGGAAACGACTGCGGAGTTCAAATGCCCGGCGTAGGCGTTTCTGCCGTTCCCCAGAACGATATGCGCATGAACGTAAGGTTCGCCTTCGCCGTCCGCGGTAAGGTTGCCCGTCAGCGCAGCTATCTCCATATCGCCGGAAAGTTCGACGGCTTCGTAACGTTTTTCCGCCATCCTGTAAACGCCTATCGTCGCCGAATCGGTTGCTCCTATCCCTGAAAAAGCCGCAGAAGGAATGTTTTCCTTTTTCTGCAACGATTTCAGCGCGGAAACGATCTCCTCTCCGCGCTCCAACCTTAAAATTAAAGTGCCTTCTTTTTTAACGTATTCCATTTTCTGTCTATGCGGGGGCGCGGCGCGCCCCCTGACTTTTCCGGATTCGCGGATCTTATCCCAAACGATAATACATCTTGGCGTTGTCGCTTCCGCTTACCGAAATAACCATAACGGCTTTCCCGGATGCGTCGGATCCGTGCGCGACTATGTAATCTTTATCAATCGCTCCGCCGAGCTTGGCAAGATTGGTCCCGTTTGCCGAATACAATTCGATTACGGGCGAAGCGTTTTCGGAAGTCGTGGTCTTCGTAAAGAAGCCGTCGTACATATTTATCGAAACGTTTGCGGTCGACAACGCTGCGGGGTCGGCGTTGAAAGCGCCGGCGTAATAAGCCCCTGCCGCGTCCTGATAAATAACGTATCCGCCCACGACGCTGACTACGGAGTATTCGGAAATGTCGTACCTGCCCTGTTCGACGGCTTTACCGGATTCATACTTGTAAATGACGCCGGAACCGTTATCGAAATACGGGGTATCGTAAGATATCGTTTCGGCTTTTACGTAATCCTTGCCGTCCTTGCTGACGAAATAGTTATCTCCGCTCTTGGTTTTAATAATGTATCCGTCGGCGAAAGCCTGATGCCCGACGTAGCCTTCGAACACGTCGTCGAAGTCGATTTTGATTTTCAGGCTGTCGTTCACGGAAGCGAATACAAAATGATCGGACAGCGCCTTTTTGGAGAATTTGCGGGCAACCATAATATCTTTTATCGAATCGTCGAAAGCCTTTTCACCTTCGTGTTCCGCCGCGAATATGAGATCTATAACGTACTTAAATGACTTTTTCTCGCTCCACTTTGACTTTTTCGCGTCAAAGATATAAGTGCGAACCTCATACTTGCTTCCGCTTGCCAGATAATCGTAACTGTTTTTGTCGTCGGCACACCTGTCTTTGTATTGGACGACTATTTTGTCCTCGGAAAGATAAAATACCGAAGTCGAAGAAGTAGAAGCGTTCTTGTTTTCGGTAATGTCCGCCACGGTATGCAGATTGCCGTTCTTTTCAAAGACGCGAACGGTAACGGTTTCTTCGTCGTCACCGGGGACGAAAAAGTAATTTTCGGATTCGTATTCGTAATCGGCTATCGAAGGATCGAACGAAGCGCCCTTTTCAAAACTTACCACAAATTTGCCGCCTTTTACCAGATAAACGACGTTGTTCAAAATAATGTATCCGGGATCGGTGCCGTTTTCAAGGCTGAAGCCAGTGTCGCTGTTTTCAAAGAGAACCGTGCTCTCCGAAATGAAACCGTTATTCAAAGCCTTACCTTCGAAATCGAAGAAGCTGAGGTCGGTATAGGCGACTTCGTTTATGACGTTTTCGTTTTTGACTACGATCAGGTTGTTCAACGCCTGCGCGCTGCCGCTGCCCGCCGTAAACGACGTGATCTCTTTATCGGTGACGAAGTTGTACAGCTTGTAGGTGTTGGTGCCGTTGTTTCCGGCAATTGTCACGAACAGCAGTTGTGATCCGGGAACGTGACTGATATCGGTAGCGTCTAGATAAATTTGTTTTGCGCCCCTAAATCCGCCCAGGTCGGCGGCAGTTCCGGCAAACACTTTTTCCGGCCTGTCGTTACAACCCGCCAAAGCGACGGCGGTGACGACAATTGCCGCCACAAGCATCAATGTCAATAAAATTTTTTTGTTTTTCATATAGAATCTCTCCTTTTTTATATATAATCCGATTGTTCCGCGCTCAGGCGCGGAACAATTGAATTTACTTACCGGATTTTTGCAATTCTTTCAGGCAGACGATGCCTTCGGTCAACATTCGCATTACATGGAACGGACCTTTGTAAGTGTGTCCTTTGCAAGGAGGTCTGGTGGGGCGACCGTCACGGCGCAGGTATCCGTACCATTCGCCGTATTTGAAATCGGAAAATTTTTCGAATGCGTAGTCGGTAACGCGCTCGAACCAATCCCAATATCTTTCCGCCCCCGTCAACTTATACAGTCTTAGGGACGCTATGACCGCTTCGTTGTGGGGCCACCAAAGCTTCATATCGTGCTCATAGGCTTCGACGGGTTTACCTTCGAGATCTTTGAAGTACAAAATGCCGCCGTACTCGTCGTCCCAACCGAAGTCGATAGCCGTATTGAAAATTCTTTCGGCGAACTCCAGAAGCTCTTTATCGCCCGTGCGCACCCCCTCATCCATCAAAAACCAGCTGAGCTCTATGGAATGCCCGGGGTTTATTATCCTCGCGGAAGCCGACTCGCCGTAATATTCGCCGTTCAGCCCCACAGACTCCAACATGAACGCCGTGTCGCCGTAGCGGAAAGAGTAGATGTCCCGAACCAGCTTATGTGCGTTTTCGGAATACGCCGCTTTCTTGGAGACGCTCATCATCACCGAAGTGACGTTCAATAAAATCATCGGCACCGCCAAAGCCTTGGTGTCCCTGACGCCGGGCACGAACTTCGGAGTGATTTTGTAGGGATCCTTTTCGGGGTCGAGATACATACTCCAAACAAAGTCGTAATACTTCTCGGCGCGCTCCAGGTACTCCTTTTCTCCCGTCGCTTTATAATATTCGGCTAACGCTATAATATAGAATGTCTCCGAAAACATATAGCGCCGCTTTCTTAACGGTTTTCCCTCCTTCGTCACCTGGAAAAACATCCTTCCGTCGGAATCTATGCAATGCTCGGTGTCGAAATCGATGGCGCTCTTTGCAAGGCTCAGCCACTCCCCGGGATCGCGCTCCGGAAATACGTTGTGGAGCCTCGAATACATGTATCCGCACCTTCCTTGCATCCAGACGCTCTTGTCGGTGGAGTAAACCTTGCCTTCCCTGTCCAGACAGCTTATCAAACCGCCGTTTTCCCTGTCGAAGCCGTAATTTAACCAAAACGGAGCACAGGACTCGAACAATTCTCTTTCAAACAGATCCAGATATTCGGATATCAGCATATGCAACCTCTTAAAATAAGTACTATCTACACCGATTATATCACACAAAATATAAATATACAATACAAGAAAATTTAACTGAAATAATTTTATTCCCGCAATCAATAGCTCCTTATAAAAAAGCCTGTACGTGTGTACAAGCTTTTTCATAAGGTTTTGTTCAAGCGAGCAATAAAAGTACTCTTACTTTAATCTTGCGGGAAGGGCTATAACAAATAAACCCATTACCATAAAATACAGCCGTAACAATGTAGACGAGCGTGT
>CALVTP010000024.1 GCA_944362765.1 uncultured Clostridia bacterium
CATTGCTTTTTTCGTTAGCCATTGTCATCTCCTTATGTCAATCCTCAAAAACGATATTGTTTTCTTCGCAAAACGCCTGCCGAATTCGTCGCCCTTCCTCAGAAAGCTCATGTCCAGCCGCTGAAAAAAGGAAGGGTCGGCGTTATTGACCTCTTCGGCGAGGAGCGACCTCAACAATTCTATCCTTTCGCGCCTCCTTTCCAGTCTCCGCCTGGAGATACGTTGCTGCCTTCTTGCCACGGCGGTATTTCCGACGTCGAACAGACGTGTTCCGATAAGTCTTTTACCTGCCTTCCGGACGACGTTGAAGTCCTCTCCGATCACCGCCCAGCCTATCGACGTATCGCCTATATCCAGCCCTATGAAATAATCTTCGGATATTTTTTGGTTTTCCATATTGACAATCCCCTGCCTTTGTGTTAAAATTCAGATACCATTTGATTTGGCATTCGGTTAAGTTAAAATAAATGCCAAACAAAATTGCCTTTCGGCTTGCCGCAGCAATGCGGCATTTTTTTGTCCGGATTTCAACTTACGCCGTACAAACGGTTCTGTGTAGATTTTACCATGATTCATGAAACCGTTCAATACCGAAAAGAAAATCAATAATCCGGCACGGGGAAGGTGTACGAAAATATGGACAGCTTTGGCAATGAAACAAGTCTGAAAGGGCGGTTCCGGCTGTCGCCTGCTTTAAAACACGAAAATTTGTTCGCCTTTTGAGCCTTTTGAGCGTTTTTAGAGTTTTGAGTCTTTTAAGTCTGTTGCTTCTTTTAAGTCCTTTGTGACTTTTGTGTCTTTACTCGTCAACGCGCATTACGCCTTGGCGTCGTCATATAAATAAATTGCCGCCCGAAGGCGGCAGATTGGTTTTTCCGTCATATTACTTGCGGCAATACCTTATATTTTGCCCGTACGGGCGTGAAGATGCGTAAAGTCGGGTAACTTACAACTTTATTTTGGCTTTGGCGGGATCGGCGGGACGTTTGTACAAAATGATTTTCCGTCCGATCGCGCGCACGGGTTCGGCGTTTAAGCGGGCGGCAAGCTCCCCGATAAACTCTTTTGCCGTTGCCCCCGCTGCGGGGAGCACCGTTATTTTTATCAATTCACGCGCCTTCAACGCGTCTGCAAGCTCCGAAACGAGCTGATCGGTCAGACCGCCCTTCCCTATCTGGAATATCGCCTCCTCGGGAGCCGACAGCGCCATCAATTTACTTCTTTCTTTGCTTGAAAGCATCTCCTTCCTCCGTTTCGCGTTCTATCACCTCGCGGTAGACGCGCATTTCGTCGATTTTTGCAATATGTCCTCTGCTTTTGGCGGCTTGGTTGTGTTTTTCGAGGGCGTCTCTGTCCCGCCAGAGCTCCAGGAAGGTAACTTTGACGGCGCCCGGAAGCAGGATGTATTTCATTCTGAATCCGAGATTCCCTTCGTCCTTTTTCGAGGCTTCGGCGTGAGCGCGGCAGAGAGCCACAAACTCTTTTGCGCGCTCGTTATTCAGATGCAACGCCACAGATTTTACCTTCAACAACAGCATTTCAGCACCTCTTTATCAGTCTCAGATAGAACTCAACCGCTTCATAAATGCCGCGGAAAGTTATGCGCTCGTCGTTGCCGTGGATAAGCTTCCGTTCTTCGTTCGACATCGCCATCGCCGAAAAACGGTAGACCCTGTCGGAGATCCTGCCGTAATGCCTGGAATCCGAGCAGGCTATCATCAGGTATGGGGTGACGACGGCGTCGGGGAAGACTTCACCGATCACCTCTTCGAGTTTCAGATACTCCCTGACGTCTGTCCGCGACACCACCGAGGGTTCCGCTCCGCCGAAATACTCGACTTCGACGGCGTCGTCCGCTATGATTTCTTTTAAATGATTCACGACGCTTTCACGGCTTTCGCCGCTGATTATGCGGGAGTTTATCGTCATCTCCGCTTCCGTAGGAATGACGTTGAAGGCGTCCGAGCCGCGCGCCGTGGTAAGCGCCGTCGTCGTCCTCAGCAATGCGTTCATCTCGCCGCCCGATTTTTTTGCGATGGCGTCCAGAACGGGTCTGAACAGCCATAGATTTGCAAAAATCAGCCGGTAAAGGAAGGTGGAATGGCGCCCCAGCTTGTCGAACATTCCTTTCACGGTATCAGTCATTACCATCGGGAAGGGATTTTCTTCTATCTTCGTCGCCGCACGCGCAAGTATTCCTATCGGGGTGTGTTTCGGCGGCGTCGAGGCGTGTCCGCCGTTGGAGCGGGCGGTCAGGCGGATGTTGGTGACTCCCTTTTCGGCGGCTCCCACCACGGCAATCCTCTTTTTGACGCCCGGGAAGACGTTTTCGACAACGGCGCCACCTTCGTCGACGACCAAAGCAGGCTTTATGCCCCTCTTTTCAAAAAGACTTACAATATTCGGGGTGCTTTCGCCCTGCGTCTCCTCGTCGCCCGCGAAGGAAAAATAGATGTCGTTTTCGGGTTCGAACCCCGCCTTCAACAGCGTCTCCGCGGCGTTCAATATGCCGTTCAAAGTGCCCTTGGTGTCCAGCGTCCCCCTGCCCCAGAGCGTTTCACCTTCGATAATGCCCTCAAAAGGCGCTTTCGACCAATTCTTTTCGTCGACGGGAACGACGTCGTAATGCGCCATCAGTACGGTGGGTTCGGCGCTCGATTTGCCTTTCCAGCGGAAGAGAAGTCCCTTCGGCTCCACCCGTTCAAGTTCCAGTTTTTCGTGTACGACCGGGAAGAGTTCCTTCAGCTTCGCTATAAAGCCTTCGAATGCCGCGGCGTCTTCCTTTTCCGTCTCGGTGTAACTCACCGTCGGAATTTTCACCATCTCGCGGAGAGCGGCAACGGCGGCGGCGCGGTCGAACTCCGCCGCTTCGGGCTTCCTCTCGGACGCGCTTTCGGGTTTGAATTTCAATGCTCGCAGCAAACAGATAAGTAAAATCGTAAACATATTTGCCTCCGTATAATATGATAGCAGAAACGTAAGAACTTTTCAAGAGTCACGAAAGCGGTACCCAAAATTTAAAAAATGTAGGTTTGACGCTTTACGTTTTCGACAGAATTTCATAAAACGGGCTCCCGAAACTTCTGTTTCGGGAGCATAAATATAGTAAACGCGCGATCTCCGGAAACCGCACGGCTGTACGCCACCACCACAGCTTATGAGCTTTCAAAAAAAATTGTTCCTTTAAAGGGGGCGCTTTCTCTCCCTTTTTAACGGCGCTCGCTCCGTATATCCTCGGGACACAAAAAACCGCCCCGAGGGGCGGAATTGCAAGCCGTAAGTTCGGTTTTGATCAGACGGTGGCGATATAACTCAGCGCGTCGGTAGCGGCGATGGCTCCGTCGGCTGCGGCGGTCGTCAGTTGGCGGACGTTTTTTTCTCTCAGATCTCCTGCGGCGTACAGCCCCGGAAGCGAAGTGCGCATCATGTCGTCGGTTACGACAAAGCCCTGCTTGTCGACGGCTACCAAGTCCTTATAGAGGGTGGAATCCGCCACCTGTCCGATAGCGACAAACAGCGCCGCCGTTTTCAGATCAAAGCTCTTGTCGCCGCGGGTTTCGGTAAATCTCACTCCTTCAAAAAGGTCGTCTCCGAGGATCTCCGAAGCCACGTAATTGGGGATAATTTCGACGTTTTCCTTGGCGCGAAGCGCCTCCTCGAGCGCTTTTTCCCCGAAAAACTTGTCGAACATGGTGACTACGGTCAATTTTTTTGCGATGTCGGAAAGGAGCAGCGCATATTGAAGAGCGGTATTGCCGTCCCCTACCAGCGTCACCTCCTGTCCGGTGTAGAACGCGCCGTCACAAAGGGCGCAATAATAGACTCCTTTTCCCAGGAACTTCTCTTCGCCGGGCACGTTCAATTGGCGGTGTCTGACGCCGGAAGCCAATATGACGGCGGGGGCGGAGTAGCTGTTGTAATCGGTGGTGACGAGGAATTTTTTGCCCTGTTTTTCGATTTTCAGGCATTCTTCGAGCTCAAAATCGACGCCCAGCGCGGTTATTTGAGTAAAAAGTCTGTCGGCGAACTCTCCGCCGGAGATCTCCTCTATCGAAGGGATGTTCTGTACTTTCGGAGAGAGAGCGATCTGCCCGCCGATGTTTTCGCGCTCCAGGATAAGGGTGCGTTTGCCGCCGCGGAGGGCGTAGATTGCCGCCGTCATGCCCGCGGTGCCCGCGCCGATAATGATGATGTCGTACTCTTTCATTGTTCTCCTCATAAAAACGGGGTGGCGGTAAAACTGCCGCCGCCCCGTGGATTGTAAGGGTTTTCCGTTAACGATGATCTTCTATGAACTTTTTGATATTAGAGGCGTTCTCGAATCTTTCGCCGTCGGGAGCGATGAGGGTGGGCGCCTGCTTGACGTTATTTTTGATGAAGGCGTCCTTGTTTTCCTCGGCTACGACGACTTTATAGGGCATTTTCGCCTTGTCGAGAAGCATTTTTACCATCTTGCAATTAGGGCAGGCGGAGGTGGTGTAGAGGACGGCAATATCTTCGCCGGAGCACTTGATTTCGCCCGTTTCGGTAACCTTAATGTGCTTTTTGGGAGTATTATACGCGCCGATATCGTACACCTTTCTGTCTTTGAACTCCTGCGCTTTACCGTCGTTCCAATTCTGGACGGGACGGTAGTAGCCGGTGATTCTCGAATAGACTTCCGTCTTCTTGCCGCAGGCGGGGCACTCGTACACTTCGCCCGCTATATAGCCGTGATCCTTACATACGGAGTAGGTGGGGCTCAATGTGTAGTACGGCAGACGGTAATTCTCGGCAATCTTTCTGACCAGGGACATTGCCGATTTCCATCCGGGAAGTCTCTCGCCCAGGAAGGCGTGGAAGACCGTGCCCGAAGTGTAAAGGGTCTGCATTTCGTCCTGGACGTCGAGTGCCGCGTAGACGTCGTCGGTGAAGCCGACGGGAAGATGGGAGGAGTTGGTGTAGTAAGGAGTCTCCCCTTTCTTTGCGGCGGTGATGATGTCGGGGTATTGCGCCACGTCGTGTTTTGCAAGACGGTAGCTCGTCGACTCGGCGGGCGTCGCCTCGAGGTTATACAGGTCGCCGTACTTGACCTGGTAGTCGCTGAGGCGCTCTCTCATGTGGTTTAATACGTCAATCGTAAACTTTTGCGCTTCTTCATGGGTCAGATCTTTTCTGATCCACTTGGCGTTCAGGCAGCATTCGTTCATACCGACGAGCCCTATCGTCGAGAAATGGTTGTCGAGGGTGCTGAGGTAGCGCTTTGTATACGGGAAGAGTCCGTTTTCGAGGAGCTTCGAGATGACCTCCCTCTTGACTTTCAGCGAGCGCGCCGAAATATCCATCATCTTGTCGAGGCGGGCGTAGAAGTCCTGTTCGTCCTTTGCAAGATAACCTAGCCTCGGCATATTGATGGTGACGACGCCGATGGAGCCCGTCGACTCGCCCGAGCCGAAGAATCCGCCCGACTTTTTCCTGAGCTCCCTCAGATCCAGCCTCAGTCTGCAGCACATGCTGCGGATGTCGCTGGGCTGCATATCGGAGTTGATGTAGTTGGAAAAGTACGGGGTGCCGTATTTTGCCGTCATTTCGAACAGCAACTTGTTATTTTCGCTCTCCGACCAGTCAAAGTCCTTGGTGATGGAGTATGTCGGGATGGGGTATTGGAAGCCCCTGCCGTTGGCGTCGCCTTCGATCATCGTCTCGATGAACGCCTTGTTTATCATATCCATTTCCTTTTTGCAGTCTTTGTACTTGAAGTCCATCTCCTTGCCGCCGACGATGGCATTAAGTTCGGCAAGGTCGTTCGGAACCGTCCAGTCCAGAGTGATGTTCGAAAAAGGCGCCTGCGTGCCCCAGCGGCTGGGGATATTAACTCCGTAGACGAAGCTCTGAATGGCTTTTTTGACTTCGTAATAGCTGAGGTGGTCGACTTTGACAAAGGGGGCAAGATAGGTGTCGAAGGAGCTGAACGCCTGCGCGCCCGCCCACTCGTTCTGCATGATGCCCAGGAAGTTGACCATCTGATTGCAGAGGGTGGCGAGGTGCTTTGCGGGAGAAGAGGTTATCTTTCCGGGAACGCCTCCGAGACCTTCCTGTATAAGCTGTTTGAGCGACCAGCCCGCGCAATAGCCGGTAAGCATCGACAGGTCGTGGAGGTGAATGTCGGCTTTCCTGTGGGCGCTCGCTATTTCCTCGTCGTAAACTTCGCTCAGCCAATAGTTGGCGGTGATGGCGCCGGAGTTGGACAAAATCAGACCGCCTACCGAATAGGTAACGGTGCTGTTTTCCTTGACGCGCCAGTCGTTGACTTTAAGGTAGTTGTCGATGACCTGTTTATAGTCGAGAAGGGTACCTTTGACGTTACGCGCCTTTTCGCGCTGTTTTCTGTAAAGAATGTAGGCTTTGGCGACGTCGGCGTAGCCCGCCTGGATAAGCACAGTCTCGACGGAGTCCTGAATGTCCTCCACCGCTATCATGGCGTCCTTGATCTTGGGGTTGAAATCCGCCGTAACGCGAAGCGCCAGAAGCTCCAACGTGCTCTTGTTGTACATCTTGTCGAGAGAATCGAACGCTTTCGCCATGGCGGCGATGATTTTATTGAGATCGAACTCTACGATTTTACCTTCTCTGTTGACTACTCTATACATAAGTCCTCCGTTTTTCCGTACGGGACTATTGTAGTACAAGCCCTCCGTCTTGTCAACAGCTTTTTACAATATCTTGTGGAAATATTTTGAAATAAAGTGAGCTCGACACTATATATTGTGTTTGGCTTTTAGCGAATCTGCACGTTTTCGACGTATTCGGAGAGTATATCGCGATAAAGCGACAGTTCTTCCGCACCGGGGGCATGGAGCCCGTCGCCGATGTTGCCGCCCTCGTCGCGGAAGCGCTGCAAAAAGTGTTGTTTCGCCCCCTTCACGAAGGCTCCGATCAGGTGAAAATCCTCTGCCGTGTGGAACTCCGCCACCACCGTGGTTCTGAATTCGTACGGTATCGAGGAAGCCATTATCATATCCTTCGAGGCTGCAATCCGCGTAAGGTCGACGCTTTTTAATCCCACCGTCGCGGCGTACTTTTCGGGGGAGTTTTTTATATCCATCGCGACGTAGTCCAAAAGTCCCTCTTTCAGGAGCGCTTCCAGCTTGTCCGGGTGATAGCCGTTGGTGTCCACCTTGGTTTGAAACCCCTCCCCTTTTATGCGGCGGAAAAATTCGACGATATCGGGCTGCATCAACGGTTCGCCGCCGGTGACGGCAACGCCGTCGAGCCTCCCCTTCCTGCCGCGAAGAAATTCGAAAAATTCCTCGGTATCGACGTAACCGTCGTCGAAATCGGTCACCAGCGCGGCGTTCTGACAAAACGGGCAGCGGAAATCGCAGCCGCCCGTAAATAATATGCAGGCTACTTTATCGGGAAAGTCCAGAAGAGTGAGTTTGTTTAATCCTTTTAATAACATTTTTTATACCTTGATTCGGTTTGAATACCCGGTTGTTCCTTTATTTATATATTGCATTATATATTGCGTGTTTATATATTGTATATTTTCCCGATTAAAGCGCTCCGGCGCCGCAATTTAAAGTTTGTCGGCAAGCTTCTGAATGCCCGGCGGCAGCTTTTCGGGGAATTTTATCTTGTATGAAAGTGCCGTAAATCCGATAAACAACGCTATTCCGCCCAAAGTGACGGGAAGAGTCAGCGTCAGCATCGCGGGGACGAACTCTCCCGAGATCCCGAACACCGTCCGGAGGAAGGGGACGAAAAAGCACGTCGCCGCAAAACCCGCAAGCAGCACTATCATGACTATCCTTAAAATATTGAAGGGATAGGAAATTTTTATTATCATCGAAAGCCCTATCGCCGCAGTCGCTATCAACGCCGACGTTGCCGTCCGGTCGGCGTCCAAGCCCATCGAGGGCGCCACCCCCGCTATTATGCACACCGCTATGACTATCGCAAATGCGGCGGGGCAGGCATTCCGGATGACTTTCGGAAGGAAGCGCCCGCTGACGATGTCGTGGTTCGGTTCCAGTGCCAATATGAATGCGGGCGGTCCGATGGTGATGTAGCCTATCAACATAAGATTGTTGGGCGTGAACGGAAGCGAAGCGGGGATCATCATAAACAGCAGCGCAAACAACGTGTTGTAAATGGTCTTCACCAAAAACAGCGAAGCGCTCCGCTGAAGGTTGTTGATACATCTTCTTCCTTCGGCGACGATGCTCGGGACGGAGCCGAAGTCGTTATCCAGAAGCACAATCTTGCTGACGTTCTTGCTGGCGTCGGAGCCCGCAGCCACCGCTATCGAGCAGTCCGCCTCCCTCAGCGCCAGAACGTCGTTAATGCCGTCGCCCGTCATGCCGACGACGTGCCCCGCCCCCTTTAACGCCTTCACCAACAGTAATTTCTGATCGGGAGAGACCCTTCCGAAGACGGTGTACTCCTCCGCAGCCGCCCTCAATTCCTCTTCGCCGAGCGTCGAGGCGTCGACATATTTTTCGGCGTTTTTGACTCCCGCGCGCGCCGCTACCGCCGCAACCGTCACCGGATTGTCCCCCGAGATTATCTTTATCGTAACGCCCTGTTCGTCAAAATAGCGAAGGGTGTCCTCGGCGCCCTTTCTGATGACGTCCTCTATTATGATAAGCGCCAGCGGCTTGATGTTGTCGGGGAGAGAGTTATTTTGTATCTCGCCTTCCGACGACGCCAAAAGCATAACGCGGTAACCCTCTTTTGCGTAAGTTTGGATATCCGTATTGATATCTTCGGGAACCTTTTTCAGCACAAATTCGGGAGCGCCCATCACCAACGAGTAACGTTCGAAGTTGGCGCCGGACCACTTTCTCCGACTGGAAAAAGGAACGGCGGAGCGCGCAGACTCCCTGTTTTCTATGTCCTTTACGAACTCCTTGACGGCGTTTGCCGTGGGGTTGTCGTCTCCCGTCGCCCGGGTCAGCGCCTTTAAGCAGCCGCATATATTCTCCTCGTCCCCGGAAAGGCATTTAAGTTCGGTTACGCGCATGCTCCCTTCGGTGATGGTTCCGGTTTTGTCGAGGCACAGTACGTCCACCCTTGCCAACACCTCGGCGCAATACAGATCCTGCGCCAGCGCCTTCTTCCTTGCAAGGCGGATGACGCTTAAACAGAATACGGCGCTGGTCAGTGCTACAAGCCCGCTCGGGATCATTCCGATAAGCGTCGCGAGGACGGAGAGCACGGTGTCGTTTAACGGAGTTGCCTGCTCCTGCACGAAGTGTTTGACGCAAAACAGCGCTGCGCCGAGCGGCACTATTATCAGCGACATAAACTTTATTATCTTGTTCAAGGAAGTGTAGATCTCGCTGTTCTGCGGCTTTTGTTTTTTTGCGTCGGCGGTGATTTTGGCGGCGTAGTTCTCCTTCCCGAGGTGCCTCACCTCGGCATACGCCTCTCCGGAGACGACGAATGAACCGCTTAAAAGTTCATCCCCGAGCCGTTTGACGACGGCGTCCGGCTCTCCCGTTATCAGCGCTTCGTTGACCTCGATATTCCCCGCTACGACGACGGCATCCGCCACTATCTGTGCGCCCGCAGTCAGCCTCAGCACCTCTCCGGAGACTATCTCCTGCAACGGGATTTCGACGACTTTTCCGTCCCGCACCGCATAGGTTTTCGGCTGCGACAACAGCGAAAGCTTGTCTATCGTGCGTTTTGCGGCGAGTTCCTGCACTATGCCGATAAGGCAGTTGACGACTGCCACCGGCAAAAAGCCGTAATTGGAAAACCCGTTGAGGTCGGGCTCGATAAAAAACGCCATGATAACGGCGATTATCACAAATAAGATATTGAAAAACGTAAAAATATTGGTGCGGAGTATCGTAGCAACGCTCTTGGTTTTGATATTGACGTCGCCGTTGACTTCGCCGTGCGCGCTCTTTTCGGCGACCTCTTCCCCCGTCAAGCCCTTAACGGGGAGGACGCCTAAGTCGATATATTTCTTTTCGCCGTTCTCGGCGGTTTTTTTGTTTGCGCGCGCTTTCATAATTTAAAATCATTATATTATATATTTTCCGCCTTTGCAACCGCATTATAATATTTAGGACTCTTCCGAAATCCCGCGGAAGGCTTTCCTCTTAGCTTCGTTCGGCGCGGCGGCGGGCAACGCGTCAGCTTGCGGCGTTTTCTTCGGAGACGGAAATAAAAGAAAAAATCTTTTCCGAGGCAAGGGCGGCGCGCTCGAATTCCTCATCGCTCAAGTCATCGGGATCGAGAGAACCCGCAAAGCGTATTTCTCCGGCGATGTACTCCGCCGTCAAATCAAATCCGGCATTTTGGGGCGCTAAAGTATTAATTACGGTTGCCGAAAACTCCGATAGCTCGTCAATATCGATACCGGGAACGGTGAGGAGCTCCCGCGAAAAAGCTATAAAAAACTTGGTTACGGAAGGTAGATAGATAAATAGATTATTAAGGCGCGTCAGATCGAAATACTCGAGCGCCGCTTTCAGGGAAAGGAGCGCCGCGGCGGAGTTTTCGGTAAAATTCTCCCCGAACAGGAGGTCGAGGATATAAAAGTTCCGAAAGTCGTTGTCTTTCGTTACGCGCACGAAATATTCGTACGCTCTCCCCGCATCCTTAATCGAAACTTTGCCGGAGCCCTCCCCGGTCATCTTCAACAAAACCGAGCAAAAATCGCTCAACTCCTCCTCTCCCGCAGCGGAAACGCCCTCCGCCAGCCTGCCGACTTCACGTGCCAGTGCCTCCGCCTCGGCGGGGGAGAGACTTAAATTTCTGACATCCAATACCACTCCTTCCCCGATTTCCAGCACTACGCCTTCCTCCAATACCAGCACCAGACCCTCTCCGGAAAGGGAAACCGACATCGATTGATCTTTGTTTTTCAGCGCGTCCAGATTTTTCATGCCGATGTACTTGAATATCACGAAGGGATTTTCGACGGCTTCGGGCGAAAAATAGGCTCCGACTGCCTCCGCCAAGCCTTCCCCTCCCGGAATATTCAGCGCCGAAATTGCGCGGTAGAGCTTTTGCGGCTCCTTCAGCGCGTCGGTAAAATAGAAGTACCCGAAAAGGGACAGCACTTCGTCCGCCCTCTCCTTTGTCAGTCCCCTCTTTTCGAGGACGTCCAGCGCGGCAAGTTCCCTGTTGAACACCGCCCCCGCCGCCACGATGCCGATGACTATAACCGCCGCCAGAGCGGCGGCGGTTATAACGATTTTAAGCTTTTTCGCGGAGCGGGTTTTCATTTATGCAGCGGTTGCATCTATCTCCTTGACGTAGTAGAAAAGGTAATCTATGCTGGTCTCTTGTTGATTGTACTCGAACTTCAATGTCAAATTGCCCTGAGGGCCTTGATGTTCTGTAAATAAATCTTCAATTCGCTTATACTCGAATCCGAATTTTTCGATATAATCGATTACTTCCGTCGAAAATTTAAACTCGGCTTCGTAGTGGAAATAATAGTATCTGCCGTTGTCGAGATATCCCGATGTGGAAACCGTTACGGTAAAATATGCCTCTTCGCCTTCCGTATAGGGCTCTAAGATCGCTTCTTCAAACGTCGTTGCCCCGACCGGGAAAACAAGATCTCCGTTATGCTTGGAGATGCCAATATAGGGCGCCTCTTCGGGTTCTATTACTACGACATTGACTGTTTTTGCATACTGTTCATAGCCTTTTACATAGATTCTGACTTGCTGAGTTCCGGGGATGTCGGGAGTAAAGCCTTCGATTTGCACTTCCAGTTTTGTCTCGTCGCTTATTACGTAAAGACATTGTTTACTCGCGTATATCCCTTCAACGCTGATGTCACAGCCCTTCAAAATCATAAGCTCATCGTATACATAATCGCCCCTGCTCGTATAATACTCCATACCGGTTAGGGACGCGTCCGGATTTTGCGGATCGTAAATGTAGTAGAATATCGGCATTTCGGCTGTTCCGTATGCAGGATGATCCAAAATGGCTTTACCTAAATATATGCAGCCGCTCTCGAGAGAAGTATCGACGCCCTCAAAACGTACCTGCAAGTTTTCTGCGTCATAATAATAATCCGACACCCAAACTGTTTTACCGGTTTCTTTGTGAACATACGTTACTCCCTGTTCCAAAATGTCGAAGGTGGCGCTCACAGAAGCTCCCTTTTCAAAAACAAGAAGGGATAGCGAATACCGGTCGCGTGCATTCAACGCTTCGAAATCGGCTGCCGAAGTGTCGTCGTAGACGTATATTTCAAAGCTGTCGGTGCAACCTTCGAAATGAATTGTATATGTTTCCTCGAACTTTACCCAATTCCCGTTATTGTCGTAACCATAGGAATAATCCGTATACGTATAGTCTACATCGCTCAAAGTGACGGTCACCGTCTTGAAGCCCTTGCTCGAAAAATCGAACTCGGCATTTACCGTGCCGCCCGCTTCTTTGAATTCTTTAACGGTAAGATAGATACCGCTCCAATAACCGCTGTTTTCTTTGTAATAGGATAACTCAATGTCGAACAACTCGTCCGCAGAACTTGTTCCCGCTTGGACAAACCAGGGCATATTACCAACATCACGATGAATTTCCATTGAATTCGTCCGTTCGCTTGGCAAATCATAACCATCCGAAACGGCGTCCGTTATCTTCCTGCCCGCCTCGGCAAGTTCCTCGTTGCTGTACGAATCGACATCTTTTATTACCCAACCGTCCAGCAACTCCACTATGCCTAAAAGCTGCGGCGCCCCGACAACTTCATCCATCCAATCCGCAAACGATTTCAGCGCCATTTTGTCGTAGTCGGAAAGCTTATTGTACCCTTCCGCTATGAAATTGGCTATTTGTACGGAAAAGATTCCGAATTTTACTTCGTATTCCGCCTCGTCCGCTTTCACCATGTCGTCGTAATCGGAATACAATCCGAGCACAAGCTCGTCTTCAAGCTCTTCCAGCAAGCCGAAAACCATTCTGAGCGCAGCTATCACGCCTTCGCTGACGGACAAGTCGAAATAAAAATTATCCTCGGTGCCAAGAGCGCCAAAAACATTCACTGCTATTTCCGTTCCCGCAAGAATGCCGTCGTCCCCCACCGTTTCCAGGACAGCCTCGTTCATGAATTTTCCGAGGAAATTGATTTGTCGGACTATGTCTTTAATGGAAATTTTGCCTTCGGTGCTAAACAAAGAGCCTATATCGCCCTCTATAAAGACGGGTATGGCTTCCTTCAGAAACTCCGCAAGATCTTTGATGCTTTCGCGGTCGTAAGAAGCTATCTTTTCGAAAAGTTCCGTTATTTTCCCGGCGGCGAGCCTTGCTGCAGCCGAATCTAACAACTCTTTATAGACGTTGTATTCGCTGCCCTCGCCGAAAAAGTATTCGTAGAAATAATCTTTGTAAGCGGATTTGTCCACCGCATCCATTATGTCATCATAACTCAGATTCCGAGAGCCGCCATATCCGTGTTTTTCAAGATCGGCAGGAATAATATTCACGTAGACCTCTTCAAAGTTATCGAAAGGGGTTGTCCAGAACCTGGACAGATAAGTAACGGTGTTAATAATCCCCTCGGGAGCGGTCGCGCTTCCGATATAATCAAATATGTCCAGCACGGAATCGACGACATTGTCGGTGAAAACAGCGTTAAAAAGAGCTTCGGGCGGCTCGGCGTTGAAAGCTCCTTTTATCGCGTCCGCAAGCGCGTTTCCGCGGGCAAAGATGAGATCGACGATGTCGTCGATCTGTGCGTTGGTAACGCCCGCTTTTTCCATGAAGGGGACAATGTTTTCGGTGACGGTTTCGTCCATCGCCTGAACATCCGCATCGGACACTCCGATATAGGTAGTCACCCTGTGAAGCGAAGCAAGAAGTGCGTCAACATCTATCTCCGATTCGGCGAATTCCGAATCGCCCCCCTCGGAAATCGCCACTACGGAAATGACGGTTTCGATGTACAAGCCGTTATAGGTTATTCTTACCGTCTTTTCCCCTGCGGTGGAGGTGTCGAAGCCCGAAATCATGGCGGCAGTCACCGGAATCAGCTCGCCCGATTGGGTGCGGATGGTGGGGTTCCCCGCCAAAGCTTCGCCGACAAGGTAGATCCTCTGCCACTCCACCAGTTCCAGACTGCCTTCCGGAGCGGGGGAAGCGGGCGTTTCGACGACTATCTCGACGGTGACGGAGACGCCTTCGTATGTAACGGTCACCTGCTTCGTTCCGGGAGTAGAAGTGTCAAACCCCGAGAGCATTTCGGCGGTGATGTCTATCGATTCGCTCGTGCCGTCCTCGTAAGTTACGGTGATGCGTCCGCCCGCAAAGGCTTCGCCCACCGCATAGACGCTCTTCATTCCGCCTTCTACGGTTATCTCCTTGACAACCTTGTCGTCGTTACAGGCGACGGCAAGCGCTGCCACAAAGACAAGCACCGCAATCAGCAAAATTACCGATATCTTTCTTTTCATGGTTCCCTCCTGTCTAAAAGGATTTTTATTTATGAAAAAGGGGAAAATAACTTGCGGAGAATAACCGCATTCCCTCCTTGTCATAGCGAGCCGGTCTTTTCATCGAATGCGTTATTCGATGAAAACCTCCGTTTAAATTTAGTATATATTTTTAATTTTAATTAGTCAATAGCTTTTTAAATATAAATAAAAGCTTAATTGTAGGTTTACAATACATTTATGACAAAGTTGCACATATGGAGAAAAGACAAGAGGAATGGGTAACGGAAGAAGCATAAATAAAGGAAAACCTCCCCCTAGGGGGAGGCGCGGCTTTCAAAAGGTAGTGAGTTTTACTCGATTTAGTGTATAATGATTTTGCTAAAAACCAAAAAGGAGAAAACTCACTATGGCTAGTATAACACAAGATTTAAAATTTAAGCAAGCCGTTATCCAATATTCTTTCAAGCACGGCGTTACTGCCGCAGCGAAGCGCTACAAACGCACTCGACAATGGATATATTATTGGCAGAAACGATATGACGGCGACATTCATTCTTTGTCGGAGATGTCCCGCCGACCACATTCTCATCCTAACGCACATACTCAGGATGAACTAAAATTGATTGCCGATATGCGAAGAAGGAATGGGCGAGAAGGTTTGGTGGTGTTTTGGATAAAGCTTCGACAGCGAGGTTATACGCGGGCTCTTTCTTCCTTATTCAGAGTAATGCAAAGAGAAGGTTACTTTAAAGAAGCCCCGCCCAAAAAAACTAAATACACTCCAAAAAAGTACGAGCAGATGAAATACCCCGGAGAAAGAATTCAAATAGATACCAAGTATGTTCCGCTGGAATGCACAAAGGCATTAGGGAACCAAACACGGTTCTATCAATTCACCGCAATTGATGAATTTTCAAGGGAAAGATACATTGAAGGCTTTGCGGACAACAGCAGCTATTCCGCGGCGATCTTCCTGGAACATGCGTTAAATTACTTCAAATACCCTGTTAAATGCGTGCAAACAGACAATGGACAGGAGTTTACCAAGACATTTAGTCCGAAATACTCCAAGACTAAAGAGTTTGCTCCCACCCTTTTTCAACAAAAATTAATGGAGCTTGGAATTGAGCACAAGCAAATACGTCCGTATACACCGCGCCACAACGGCAAAGTCGAGCGCAGCCATCGCAAAGACAATGAGCGCTTTTATTCGCGCCATACGTTCTACAGCTTGGAGGATTTCAACAACCAACTAAGAAGATACATGAACGAGTATAACAACTTCCCGATGAGCCCACTAGGCTGGAAGTCGCCCAAAGAATACCTCGCACAATTCTTTTTTAACCAAAGTGTAACAAATGTTTGACAAACATACATTTTTAAATATAAATAAAAGCTTAATTTTTATATTCCTCATTAAATAAAAGCTTCCGGAATGACAAGAAATTGACCTTCTCCCGCGGCGGATTTTTCATCGATTAACACATTCGATGAAAACGCTAACCGGAGGTTTTGTAGTTTTTATATAGCTTTTTTGACTTCATATTTCGATAATAACGTCATTATCTTGCAACTATCTTTGAGTTTAAATTCGCTTATTTTTTGCGTTCGGAACGAAAATTTCTACTTTTCGCCGTATCTTTCGCGCCTTCCCTCGGGAAGCCCTTTTAACGGGTTTTCCGCCCCTTCGCCGCGCTCGGATATTACTGTCCATAGGTTATATATAAATGCCGCGACGGGTACGCCGAGCACCAATCCCCAAAAGCCGAAAAGTCCGCCTCCCACTATCACCGCCAAAAAAACGTATACCCCTTTCAAGCCGACGTATCGCCCGACGACGATGGGATAAGTGGTGAATTGCTCGAGAGTTTGCAGCACCAATACAATGACTATGAAAAGGAGCACTTTATCGGGAGAAACGGCAAGGGTCAGGATAGCCCCGACGCCTCCTCCGATGTAGCCGCCCAATGTGGGTATCAAATTCGTAATTGCGGATATGAGTGCCAATATCAGAGGATACGGGATACCAAACACTAAAAAAGCGACATAGGAGGCTGCTCCGAAAATTAACGCTTCGAGCGCCTGACCTGCCATGAAAGCCGAAAATTTCGAGACCGCTGCCCCGACTGCTTTAAGCATAAATTCCGCCCTCTTTTCTCCGTTGAACCGGACGAGAATTTTTTTAAAAAGCTTTGCGACGGACTCCTTCGAAGCTATCGCCATCACTCCGAGCGCCAACCCGAGAAGGAGGGATACGATTTCCCGCCCAGCCTTTTCCGCAAGAAGACCTGCTTCGGGCGCTGCCTTTTTAAAAAACTCCGCCCCTTTTTTTATCAAAAACTCCGCCGTCTCTCCGTAAGCGGACGGGTCGAAGGAGGCAAGGGTATTTTTCAGCGAGACAAGTCCCGCTTTTACGTCGGGCGCCACCAAAAAGACCAGCCCCGTCGCGACACCCGCTATCAGCGTTATCGTCAGCCCCAGCGACAGCGCCCGCCTCACCGGACGGAGCCGCTCCGACGAAAACACCGTTTTTTCGAGAAGCGAAACCGGGGCATTTAAAAACATTGCCGTCAAAAGGGCGATAAAGACGGGATAAAAGGCGCTTTTCAGCTTCTCGAGTATGACCCGGGTCGAATCGAATTCCAGCCCGAGCAATATCAATACGACGCATGCGACTGCCATCAGCACTTTTTTCATGGTAAAAGTATCTTCCCCGACGCCGTTTTTTTGCGTGAACGGGTCAATTTCGCGCGGATTCTCCTCCCCGCAGAGGCAATAAACGGAATATTATTTTTCTACTTGAATTTTAGATGAAGCTATTATATAATGTATGTGTGTATATGCGTACGCGCGTTGTTTTTGCGCACGCATTACGAGTGACAGGAGGACAGATAATGGCTCAGGCACCGCTTACGACAAACAAAATGTTTACGGCGAAATGGACGGAGAGAGACGAAGCCGTCCTCGTCGATTTGCTGAAGCGAAAGATACACGAAATAAAGTGGGAAATACGCGACTCCGACTCCCCCTATGCGCGCGCCAAACTCAGAAGGACGCGCACGGAGTACAAAAAATTGCTGGAGAAGGTGGAGCGCGGCGACTACGACGCCAACATTCTGGCTGCCGAGATGAAGACCCACTCCGAATACAACACCGTACAGCGCCAAAAACGCGAAAAGGCGCTGGGAAGGTATGCCGACGCCTATGCGGGTATCGATTTCGACTTCGAATCCTATTTTTCGAAGACGCGCTACTTCGGTGCCGCCTGCCCGCTGGTCATGTTGATTCTGACGATACTTTTATTGGTGGCGCTCTTTTTGAGTTCCTTCCTGTCTGCCGACATGATAAACTCCGTCAACGAAAGTTTTTACGACATGACGGGGATACGGCTGTCACTGACGTCCATAGGCTACATAAGGCTGGGACCGAACGAAATGGACTTCGAAGTCCCCAACGACGGTAACTGGCCCTCCGGTACCTTCACCAATCCCGCCGAAGCCACTCCGCAGGGTCAACGCTGGGAGGACAAGGAAAATAACATCTACCCCGACACGGTGTGGCTGTTCGAAAACCTCGGAATGGACACCATCGACATCACCGTCTATGACGTTATAAAGGCGCTGTTCCGTACTCCGATGATGAGCGAAAACCGCATCGACGTCATCGAAAACCTCGACGAAATGCAGGGACCGAGCTGGTATTACGTCCGCTTCATCCGCGACCGCGCCGACGATATCGTCATCGAACGCGACGAAAACGGCGATTTGAACGGTTTGAATATCGTAAGACATATCGCTACTTACGGCACGATAGTCTTCCTGATACTGACCATCATACTCGCTGCGATAGAAGTAATCATGAATATCGGAAGACTTTTCAGCTACACTTCCAGAAGGCTGCATGCCCTGCCGATATTTATCCTGCTGTGTCTGATATTGACGGCTGTTTGTCCCGCGTTTATCGAACTCGACGCATTGACGGGCGACGCGGTACAGACGGCGTTTACGAATTACTTCTCCACCGATTGGACGGCGTTCATTTCGGGCGAGCTGTTCGACGCCTCCGGCGCCCCCGTTGCCAGCCCGGCATTGACATGCATCAACATGCTGTTCCCGGTGCTTGCCGTCATCCCCTTTGTGGTGGCGCTGATGCCTTTCATATTCCGTAACCGTCCCGCTCAGACCGTCACCTTCGTCCCGAAGGGCAACAAGCCGCATACCTACGCCGGTCAATCCAAACCCACCAAGGCGGGTCAGCCCGGCGATAAGCACGCGATAAGTAAGACCAAAGGCAAAGTGGCTATGGCGGGTTCGAGGGCGCCTACATCGTCGCTGAAACCGAAACGCTGACGCCCTGCTGCCATTCAGCCGCACAGCGGCTAAACCACGACTATTCCGGAAAAAAGCTCCGACACTGAAAACGGGCTTTTTTCATAATAATAATAGAAAATATGTTTAAACATCTGAAAGCAGACATAGCCGCGGCGCTCGCAAACGACCCTGCGGCAAAAAGTAAATGGGAGGTCTTCCTGACCTACGCAGGCGTAAAGGCGCTGTACCACTACCGTATAGCGCACGCCTTTCATCGGCGCGGTCACTACATCATCGCCCGCATGATAAGCCAGCGCGCGCGCCGAAAGACGGGGATAGAGATCCACCCCGGCGCCAAAATCGGTTCCGGCGTGTTCATCGACCACGGCTCCGGCGTAGTCATCGGCGAAACCACCGAGATAGGCGACAACGTCACCATCTATCAGGGAGTTACCTTGGGCGGCACCGGTAAGGACGTCGGAAAACGCCACCCCACTATCGGTAACAACGTCATGATAAGCGCCGGCGCAAAGGTTTTAGGACCCGTTACCGTCGGCGACTTTTCCAAAATCGGCGCAGGCTCCGTCGTCTTGAAGGACGTGCCGCCGCACTCCACTATCGTCGGCGTCCCGGGAAGAGTGGTCAGAATGTACGGCGAACGCGTCGGCGACCTCAATCAGAAACTCCCCGACCCGATGTTGGAGGAAATCGCGCGGCTGAATAAGCGTATCTGCGCGCTGGAAGATAAACTCGGCGTCAATGCCTGCAAGTACTCCATCTCCAACGAGATAGAGCCGCCTCACACGCTCGGGGGAGAAGATAAAGATCTTAATAAGTAATCGAATAAACCGATACGGAGATAATATGTTACGTTTTTACAACACTTTGACCAGAAAAAAAGAGGTTTTCACTCCGTTGGACGGCAACACCGTCAGAATGTATTCCTGCGGGCCCACCGTCTATAATTACGCACATATCGGAAACCTCAGAACCTACATTTTCATGGATCTTATCCGCCGCACGCTGCATTTTGAGGGCTACAAGATAAAAGGCGTCATGAACATAACCGACGTCGGGCACCTGATGGCGGATTCCGACGACGGCGAAGATAAAATGGCTGTCGCCGCCCGCGAACAGCGCCTTTCGCCCTGGGAAATCGCCGAAAAATACACTAAGGTATTTTTTGAAGACCTCAGGAAATTGAATATCGGCGTACCCGAAATTATAGCCAAAGCCACCGACCATATCCCCGAAATGATTGCTTACGTCCGGGCTTTGGAAGAAGCGGGCTTCAGCTACGAAACTTCGGACGGCATCTACTTCGACATCGCAAAGTTCCCCCGCTACGGCTGCCTCTCCGGCGCCAACCTAGACGACCAATTGGCGGGAGCAAGAGTGGAAGTCAACTCCGAAAAACATCACCCCGCCGACTTCGCGCTTTGGAAAAAAGCCGACCCGAGACACATCATGCAGTGGGACTCCCCCTGGGGCAGAGGCTACCCCGGATGGCATATCGAGTGCTCCGCAATGAGTAAAAAATACCTCGGCGAAACCTTCGACATCCACTCCGGCGGCGTCGACCACATCCCGATTCACCACGAAAACGAGATAGCCCAGAACGAAGCCATCACCGGAAAACAAAGCGTCCGCTTCTGGATGCACGGCGAATTTATGCTGGTTGACGGCGGCAAAATGTCTAAGTCGCTCGGCAACACTTATACTATATCCGAGCTCGAAAAACGCGGCTATCACCCCCTCGATTTCCGCTTCTTCTGCCTCAATACCCATTACAGGAAAAAGTTGAACTTCACCTTCGAAGGGCTTGACGCCGCTAAAATCAGCCGCCAAAGGCTGAACGCGCAATTAAAAGAACACGCTCAGGCTCCAAATATAACTCCTCGGGAAAAACTCGATAATTACCGCGCTTCCTTCAAAGCCGCCGTCGAAGATGATATGAACGTTCCTCTGGCGTTAGGGGTACTTTTTACCGCAATTAAGGAGCCTAAATCCAAAGATATCTTTGAGCTTGCAACAGAGTTCGACGCCGTTTTCGGACTCGACCTCTCAGGCGCCGCGCTCCCCGAAAAGGAGGCAGAAGAACCCGTTCCCGAAAATATCCTGGCACTTTCCGAAGAGCGGATCGCCGCAAAGAAAGCCAAAAATTATGCGCTTGCCGATGAACTCAGAAACAAGATAACCGAACTCGGTTACTCCGTCGTCGACGTCCCGGGAGGGGTCAAACTCAAAAAGCTTTAAGATGCTGAGGTGCCCCTATTGCAACGTCAATATCTCCACCAAAACGGAAGTCTGCCCGCTATGCCACACCAGGCTGACGGACGTAGGAAATTCCAAGGAGGACATCAAACGTACCGCGCGCGCTTACCCGCCGCGCGGCGATCTCCCTCCGCTTTCGGGGAACCTCTTCGATAAAATTTATATCTATTCCTGGCTCTGCCTTTCGGCATCCTTTCTGATTTCGGAACTCGTCATAACCCACGCCGCCCGTTACTCGTGGATAGCGATAAGCGCGCTTTTGTACTTCTATATCCTGTTCAGACTCTTTATCCGCAGCGGCGAGTACTTCCCGCAAAAAGTCACCGCGCACGCCATCGTGCTGACCATAGTCATCTACACGCTGCGTTCGGTGCTCCCCGAGCCCGTAATCATCCTGGAATACATACTGCCCGTCATCTACCTCGTCTCCACCATCGCAATAGCGGTCTTTTTGATTGTAAACTTCCGCCGCCCGAACAGATATCTGCTGAATATCATCACGGTGGCGTTGATGTGCTCTATCCCCTTCCTCGTACTGGTGATTTTAGATGAGTACGGTAATTTTTGGCTGTCGCTCGCAACGATGGTCATCGGTCTTGCGGTTATAATCGGTACAGTGGCTTTTAAAGCAAAAACTATCCTCTCGGAGCTTAAGCGTAAATTTCATTTGTAATTTTCTTCCCGCAATAATAAAGTAAGAGTACTTTAATTGCTCGCGAAAATTAAACCTTATGGAAAAGCTTGTACGCACGTACGAGCTTTTTTCATAAGGAGGGATTGATGCGGGAAGAAAATTATACCCGCGGCTAGGGGCGCTCTCGGGGGTGCCTTTCCGCGAAGTGTACAGGATTTTAAGGGTTACACCCTATGGGCGCCTCTAGTCATGTACATCTTTGTACACTCCTGCCGGCGCTTCGCGAAAAATCACCCCCGACACCGGTGCTCCTAGCTTCTACTTGCTCAAACAGCTTTCAATTTTCACCTTCGCCCCAATCCGCTCCGTATCCCGTACTTTACACGGTAGTCTACATCTCGACGGCGTTATTATATAGTGAGAGAATGGTCGGTTTTAGCCCTTCCCGCAGGAGTAGAGTAAGAGAACTTTAATTGCTCGCGAAAATTAAACCTTATAAATAAGTTCGTACCCAGTACGGGCTTTTTTCATAAGGAGCTATTGATGCGGGAAGAAAATTTTATCCGCGTATTGAGGCATATTTCACGACGCTTTCGGGCAGGACAGGAGCGAAGCGACTGTCCGTTTTGGAGTTAAGCCTTGATAATACCGAAGAGAAGGAAGAGATATCGTCTTAGAAAGATAGATTTTGCGGGTGATTAAATATTCTTAGGTCAATTATGCGGAGCTATAATAAAACAAACTATACGATAAAGTAAAGCGTAACAATGTAGACTATCGTGTAAACTGTGAGATACGGAGCGGATTGGGGCAAGCAAAAAGGTAAACGCTGTTTGAACAAACAAAAGCCTTGTTTGCGTTAGTTTGCGGCGAAGCAACTAGCAGAGGTGATAAAGCCTCTACCGGTTGCGGTTTCGGGCGAAATTGGCGAAGGGCTGTATAGACATACGCTCCGAGGCAACTCCCGAAGGGAGGAAACTTGTTTCTTTCGTCCGAAAGCGCCGTAAAATATGCCCCAAGCCGCGGCTATATAATTTTCTTCCCGCCTAATCCCTTCCTTATTGAAAAAGCTCGTACGTGCGTACAAGCTTTTACATAAGGTTTTTTCTTTGCGAGATATTAAAGTCCTCATACTTTAACTTTGCGGGAAGAAAATTATACAAAAAAAGATATTTTCTGGGGCGATAGAAATTTCTTCGAAGCGGTATTATTGGAATACAGCGGGGTACTATGAATATATTAAATTTGTTATAATAAACGGTAAAGCAGGCTTCACCGATAGGAGTACTTGAACTAATTACCTATTTTCCCTTCACTTATCCGCGAAGCGGGAACCTTGAGGAAAACTGCTGTAATTGAAATACAGAATAACAGCATGACTATTTTATATTTCCAATCCGCGCAGCGGCAACCTTGTGGGCGGTTGGGTGGGTCTAGTCTAATCGGAGCGAAGCGACCACCTTGTGATGTAGAATTGCTATATGTATCACGACTACGCAAAGATTTAAAAGATAATAAGAACGCCATGCTTATTACGACCATGCTGTATCTTACCGAAAAAGCCATAAAACAGCTACGCTACTCTAAAATCTGCCTTACTCCACAATCAACGCCGTAAGACCGCCACGATACCCACGACTCCGCCACGATTCGAGCAGACACCCGCCGCGCAGCTTAGCCCCGGCAAAGTGCACACACAAAACTTTCCGCCCCTCGGCGGTAATCGCAACCCTATCCCCCTAAATTATATCATATTCTGCCTATGAATGCAATAGTTTTTGCTAAATTATTTGATATAATTTTGAATTTTATATTTAATTTCCTACTGAAATTAAATAATTAAAATGGTGTGTTATATCAATAATATTCCATATGCTTATATGTTTAAATCATATCGGAGCGAAGCAACACATTTAAATTTAATATTGCCATTATTTAAGCGAATCGGAAGAATATCGTAATGCGTTAAAACAAATTATAGCTTATCCATTCCTTATCGTCAGCGCAGCGGCAACCTTGTGTGATGTTATCGCCATGAGAACGCGAAAGCGGAATAACGATATGATTATTCTGATATCAATATCCCTATCCCGCGCAGCGGCAACCTTGTGGGCGGTTGGGTGGGTCTGGTCTAATCGGAGCGAAGCGACACCTTGTGATGAAGAATTGCCACGATATTAACGACTCCGCCACGATTCGAGCAGACACCCGCCGCGCAGCTTAGCCCCGGCAAAGTGCGCACGCCAAGCCCTCCGCCCCTCGGCGGTAATCGCAACCCTATCCCCTTAAATTATATCACATTATGCCTATAAATGCAATACTTTTTGTTAAATTATTTGATATAATTTTCGATTTTATATTTAATTTCATACTGAAATTAAATAATTAAAATGGTGTGTTATATCAATAATATTCCATATGCTTATATAGTTAAATCATATCGGAGCGAAGCGACACATTTAAATGTAACATCGTCATTATTTAAGCGAATAGGAAGAATTTCGTAATGCGTTAAAACAAATTTTAGCTTATCCATTCCCTATCATCCGCGCAGCGGCAACACTGTGAACGGATACTGCGAAAGGTTTGCGGACAACCGCTTACTTGCCCTTTTATTCTTAATCCGCAATGCGGCTTCCTTGTGGAAAGATGTCGCCATGAGAATGCGAAAGCGGAATAACGGTGTGATTATCCTACTCCCGCGAAGCGGCAACCTTGTGGGCGGTTGGGCGGGTCTAGTCTAATCGGAGCAAAGCGACCACCTTGTGATGTAGAACTGCAACGCTACTCACGACTTTGCCATAATTAAAACGAAATATTAAACTACGCAACGATTATTGCGCCTCTGCCGTATCTCACCGAAGAAGCCGTAAACCCGCCACGGTGCTCTCGACCACGCCATATTACAGCAATAACGCCATAAGACAGCCACGTTACTCGAAAATCTGCCTTACTAAACAAACAACGCCGTAAACCCGCCACGATATTAACGACTCCGCCACGATTCGAGCAGACACCCGCCGCGCAGCTTAGCCCCGGCAAAGTGCGCACGCCAAGCCCTCCGCCCCACGGCGGTAATCGCAATCCTATCCTCTTAAATTATATCATATTCTGCCTAAAAATGCAATACTTTTTGTTGAATTATTTAATTTAATTTGGGAATATATAATTGTTTTCTTGCTGATTTTAGTTGATAGAATCTATGCAATATGTTTAATGTCATGATGTATTAAATACAAGGAAAAGACCTGCTTATCCAGTTGCTTTCAGATCCACGAATTGACCGATTTGTGCGAAGCAGTCTCCATGAGCACAAGGTTTAGATATGATTATCTTCCTTACCCCGCGTAGCGGCAACCTTGTGATATTATAGCTAAGAAATGCACAGGCAACAGCTTACTCATCATATCATTTTTAATCCACGTAGTGGCTACCTTGTGGGCGGTTGGGTGGGTCTAGTCTTCCCGGAGCGAAGCGACCACCTTGTGATGTAGAACTGCCACGCTACTCACGACTCCGCCATGATTCAAGCAGACACCCGCCGCGCAGCTTAGCCCCTGGCAAAGTGCGCACACCAAAGCC
>CALVTP010000025.1 GCA_944362765.1 uncultured Clostridia bacterium
GAAACTGCTTTTGTGCTGTCGCAGATCAAAAAAGGATTTGTACAGAACTATGCAGCCTTTGTCTATGAGGACGTCTGTCGCGAAAAAATGTGGGAGCTTTCTGCTGCCAATACTTGGGATTTCCATTATGAGAAAGTGGGCAGATATTGGGGCGCCAAAGCAGGTGAAATCGACATCGTTGCCATAGACACCAACGGCGGAAACCTTGTGCTTGGCGAATGTAAATACACCACCGCTCCCAAAGGTTTATCCGTTTTACACGCGCTGCAAGAAAAAGCCGATGCCCTGCTCAAACTCACGCAGACGCAAAACGTGCAGTATATTCTGTTCAGTACGGCGGGCTTTACGCAGGGATTGATGGACGAGGCAAAAAAGGATGTATGTGTGCGGCTGATAGAACAACTTTGAAATATTATTGCTATTTTATTGTTATGTATATCTTGTGGTTTTCCTGTGGAGCTGCTAACCGGATTTGAACCCGCTCCCGCTAAAAACAGTCCACCGGACTGTTTTCTTAACGCGTCGCGCTTCGTCCGTTTTGCCGTCGGCAAAACCAAGTACGGACTTCGGTCACCGGTTTCCATCGCAGATTGACCGAAAACGCAGCTCCGGACCAAATCGAAAAGAAGGGTTGCAGATAGCGTACTTTCAAATGCGAGGACAAGGGAGTTTACCAAAACGTAAATGACCGCTGTCCGAGTCATGAAGAAAGGACGCTAGATGCGCCCTTATCTTCGATTTGGAGCTGCTAACCGGATTTGAACCCGCTCCCGCTAAAAACAGTCCACCGGACTGTTTTCTTAACGCGTCGCGCTTCGTCCGTTTTGCCGTCGGCAAAACCAAGTACGGACTCGGTCACCGGTTCAAATCCGACTAAGCTCCAAAAAAAATGACACCTCGCGGTGTCACTTTTTTTGGAGCTGCTAACCGGATTTGAACCGGTGACCTCGTCCTTACCAAGGACGCGCTCTACCTGCTGAGCCATAGCAGCATATTTATTGCGTTGGTTTTTACGGTGCGTTGTCTGAGTGCCTTCCGCGGCATCGCAAACAGCTTTTATATTATATGGAATGTTTAAATGATTGTCAATCGTTTTTCGGGTGTTGTTTAAATATCGTCCGTTAAAGCTCCGACCGTCCGGTTCCGGAAATTCCCCCGTGCCACGGCAGATTAAGTTTCGTATATTGCTTTTATGCGGATTGTAGTGTATACTTATTGTAAGGTGATTTATGATTTACTCAAACATGAAAGAGGGCGGTAGGTATGCCTTCGATGATAAAATTGCATTGTGCCTGGAGTATGCTGCTTCGTTGAACGAAGCTACCCCTTGCGGAAAATACGAGCTTTCCGAGAGCGTCTATGTCAACGTGATGAGTTACTCACCGAAACCGGTCACGACAGCCGAAGCGGAAAGCCATCTTATCTATGCCGACCTTCAATTGGTGCTTGACGGGGCGGAATTTATGGGCTGTCCGGACGCCCTGTCGGTAACTCCCCTCCACGATTACGACGCAGTGAATGACATCGCCGTTTGGAAGGTCGGGCAGCAGGCACTTCTTCCCCTCCGCAAAGGGGATTGGGCAATGTTTTTCCCGGGGGAGTTGCACGCTCCGAGCCTGAAAATGCAGGAAGGAGAAGTAAAAAAAGCCGTATTTAAAATCCGCTATGACGGTAAAATTTAACAATTAACCGAAGGAGGAAAACAAAATGTATTGTCCCAATTGCGGCAACCAAATTCCCGACGGCGCCAAATTCTGTCCCGGATGCGGCGCTTCGACGGATGGGCGTTATGGCTATAACACTCCCTCTTACGGAGAGGACAGCGGAAGTATCGGTTGGGCGTTCCTCGGCTTCTTTTTTCCCATTGTAGGGCTGATATTGTACCTGGTGTGGAGGAACGAAAAACCGCGTTCCGCTAAACGCGCGGGAACGGGAGCGCTCGTCGCCGTCATTTTGTATGTAGTCCTCTTTGTGCTTTACATAGTAATATTCGTCGTTGCGTTGAGCTCGCTTACCACGTCCTTGAACGAACTCGCCCGAACGGCGTCGCTTCTGTGACTTTTCTAAAGCCGCTTTCGAGCCCCGGCAGCAATCTGCCGGGGCTTTTTCAACAAAGCTTCCGCCGACAGACATTGTAAGTATTACCGCAATCGGGAAGCCGATTCCGGCTGATCGGGAGCCCTTTTCTATAAAAAGCCGAATTCGACCGGTATGACTTGAAAAGCAAACGGAAAAGCTGTATAATATCTTTAACGGAGGTCGTAAACGGAGGTCATATGAAGATATTAATTGCGCCCGACTCTTTCAAGGGCACGATGGGAGCATTCGAAGCAGCCGGCACCATCGCGGAAGCTTTTACAGGAGCGGGCGAAATCAAAGCCATCCCGGTGGCGGACGGCGGAGAAGGCACCCTCGCCTGTTTCAGGGCGGCGCTTGGCGGACGATACATCGAAAAAACGGTCGCCAACCCCTACCTTGAACGCATCACGGCAAAGTTTTTGATGATTGATGCTACCGCCGTAATCGAAAGCGCCGAATGTATCGGACTTTCGCTCGTCAGGGAGCGGAAAAACGTCAAATTGACCGGCTCTTACGGGCTTGGGGAGCTTATAAAATGCGCTTTGGACGAGGGCGCGACGAAAATAATCCTTGCGCTCGGCGGCTCTGCGACAAACGACGGCGGCGCCGGCATGCTGGCGGCACTGGGCGCGAAGTTCACCGACGGCGACGGGCTTCCGATGCTCCCTACCGGCGGAAGTCTCGAAGATATCGGCGGAATAGAACTTTCGGGGCTCGACCCCCGCTTAAAAGCCGTCGAACTGATAGCGCTGACCGACGTTACCGCTCCGCTGCTGGGCGAGTCGGGCGCCACGATGGTGTTCTCCCGCCAAAAGGGAGCCGCAGAAGAGGAGCTTCAAAAACTCGAGCAAGGGATGGCACACTACGCAAGCCTGCTTGCCGAAGCCTTCGGCATATCGGAATTCCCTCCCGGTTCGGGCGCCGCAGGCGGTATCGGAGCCGCCGCGTCTGCGTTGAACGCCAAAATATATTCGGGCGCCGAAGCTGTCCTGAAACTTCAGGGTTTCTATGAAGAATTAGTCGACGCCGACCTCGTAATCACCGGGGAAGGAAGGCTTGATAGTCAAAGCTTTATGGGAAAAGTCGTCGGCACCGTCGCGGACAGCGCGCTCGAACTCGGTGTGCCCGTCTACGTGCTGGCAGGCGACGTCGCCCCGGAAATCGACGCCGAGCTTCTCTCCGCCCACGGCATCGCGCTGGCAGTCAGGTGCTCGTCCTCCTCCGATCCCGACATCATTTTAAATCGCGCGCACACCGATTTATATAAATCCGCTCTCGGTTTGAAGGAGATGCTGATAAAACAATGAAAGTCTGTCTCGTCGTATTGGATTCGTTGGGTATAGGCTTCGCTCCCGACGCCGCCGACTTCGGAGATTCGGGCAGCAATACTTTAAAAGCCATTTCCAAAAGTAAGGAATTTTGGGTTCCTGAACTTATTAAATCGGGACTCGGAAATATCGATTCCGTCGATTATCTGCCTTCTGTGGCATCCGCTGACGGCGACTACGGAAGGCTGTATGAACTAAACCCCAACAAGGACACCGTTTCGGGTCATTGGGAAATGGCGGGGGTGGTGGCGCCTAAATTTAAAACCTTTCCGGAGGGCTTTCCGAAGGAACTCATCGGGCGTTTCGAGCGCGAGACGGGCTACCGCGCTTTGGTCAACCGCCCCTATTCGGGCACCGAGGTCATTCGCGACTTCGGCATCGAGCAATTGAAGGGCGGAGTCATAGTTTACACTTCCGCCGATTCGGTGCTCCAAATAGCCGCACATACAGACGTTGTGCCGCTCGAAAAGCTCTATGAAATTTGCCTTAAAACGCGGAAAATAGCTGACGATTACGCCATCGCGCGAGTTATCGCCCGCCCTTTCGCCGGCGCTCCCGGAAGTTTTTACCGCACCACGGACAGAAAGGATTTTTCTATGCCGCCGCCCCGGAAAACGCTGCTTTCGCGGCTTTCGGAAAGGGGTTTCGACGTCATCGGGATAGGCAAAATCTCCGACATTTTTTGCGGAGAAGGGCTCACCGAAAGCTACCATATTTCGGGTAACGACGACGGCATAACTACCCTTGAAAAAGTCATGAAAAAGCCGTTCAACGGGCTTTGTTTCGTTAATTTAGTCGATTTCGACATGCTTTACGGACATCGAAACGACGTCGACGGCTACGCCCGCGCGCTTTCTCGGTTCGACAGAGCCCTTCCGCGGCTTAAGTCGCTCCTCGGCGCGGAAGACTCCCTCATCATTACGGCAGACCACGGCTGCGACCCGTCTACTCCGTCGACCGACCACTCTCGCGAAGCTGTGCCCATCCTCTGTCACGGCGCGGCATTTAAGGGATCAAACCGCGGTACCAAGTACGGATTTTTCGAAGTTTCACGCATAATAGAGGCACTTTTCGGCATATAATTCGGTAATTTAATCGGGTCTGCTCCCGCCGGTTAATTTTTTTCTTGCATATTGTGCTTCATGTATGGTATTATATTACCAAGCTAAAACATATCGGAGGAGATCGTTTTATGAAATGCTTACTTAAAACCATTATAGCTATCGTCGTCATCGTCGTGGTCGGCGGTCTTTTGTTGTGGTTTGTCGGCTTCCCTGCCATGCTGGAGCAGGATAAAGCTGCGGAAAACCTGGAAAAGAAAGACTTTACCGTCACTTCCGCCAAGGATGATGATCTTTTGGGCGTTGCCGGATTAACAATGCCAGACGGCATGAACGGGTATGTAATAGGCATAGCCGAAGATGCCGAGGTCGATATTACGGAAGGCATATACAACCGCGATGTCATCACCATTAGCTACTTCGATGAGACCGACGACGCCAAGGACTATAAGGAATCTGTCGAAAAATCCTTTGAAAAGTATATCGAAAGTTCAAAAGAGGTTTTGGACTCCGTAATCGGAGAAGGAATCGGTTCTATTCTCGGAGCAAGCGTTGAAGAACTTGAAGAGCTTGAAAAAGATTATAAGATCGTGCGCTTCGGAAAGATTGTCGTCACCGGCACAGTACGCAATATAGTGACCGCCATGATTGGTCTGTAATTTTCTTCCCGCAAAATTAAAGAAAGAGAACTTTTATTGCTCGCGAGAACAAAACCTTATGGAAAAGCTTGTACTCACGTACGAGCTTTTTTCATAAGGTAAGACCTGATGCGGGAAAAAAATTACAACCCGCGGCCTGGGGCATATTTCACGGCGCTTTCGGGCGAAAGAAACAAGTTTCCCACAGGGGCTCCCTTGATTGTATGTCTATACTAATCGGCGGGAGTTTCGCCCGAAACCGCAGGTAATGATGCCTCCCGAGGCATCATTGCCTGCTTCGCCGCAAACTAACGCAATCCCGACTTCAGTTTGCTCAAACAGCTTTTATTTCTTTGCTTGCCCCAATCCGCTCCGTATCTCATAGTTTACACGATAGCCAACATTGTTACGCTTAAATTTATAGTGTGAGCTGTTTTATAATAACCCCGCAAAATTGATGTACAAATTTTTAATAACCCGCAAAATCTATCTTTCTAAGACGATATCTCTTCCTTCTCTTCGGTATTATAAGAGTTGTCTCCAAACCGGACAGTCGCTTCGCTCCTGTCCTGCTACGCGGGTATAATTTTCTTCCCGCAATTAATCCTTCCTTATGAAAAAAATCCGCACGGGGGTACGAACTTTTTTATAAGGTTTTAGTTCTTGCGAGCAATAAAAATACTCTTACTTTTACCTTGCAGGAAGGGCTTTTACCGACCACCCCTTCACTATAAAATACAGCTGTCGAGATGTAGACGAGCGTGTATCGAGCGAGATACGCAGCGGATTGGGGCGAAGGCGAATAATTAATGCTGTTTGAACAAGTTACAGCTGGGTTCGCCGGTGTTGGGGGTGATTTTTCGCGAAGCGTCGGAGGGAGTGTACATGGACGTACATGACCGAAGACGCCCGAAGGGTGTAGACCTTAAAATCTTATACACTTCGCGGAAAGGCACCCCCGAGAGCGCCCCTAGACGCGGGTACAATATAATTTTCTTCCCGCATCAATAGCTCCTTATGAAAAAAGTCCGCACGGGTGGCGAACTTTTATATAAGGGTCTGTTATAGCGAGCAATTAAAGTACTCTTACTTTATTATTGCGGGAAGAAAATTATAAAAAATTAATCGGGTTTTCCTCTTTACCTCGTTAGAGACGGGGTCAGTTTCCCTTCGTGAAAGAACTTGTGCTTCCGAAGCCGCCGTTACGCTTTTCCTCGACGGCGTCGTCGGTGGTGATGCCGAAGGGAAGGAAGATCCCTTGCGCAAAGGCGCCCCCTTTCGGTATCGTGACTGCCTTGTCGCCCGCGTTGCAAAGCTTTATCATGATGTGCCCCTCGTTGTCGGAGTGGAAATAATCGGAGTCGATGACGCCGACGGTGTTATTCAGCATCAGACGGAACCTGAACCCCAAACCGCTCCTCGGGTAGATTTGAAGTACCCAGCCTTCCGATATTTCCGCGCGGATACCGGTGGGAACTTTTATGCTTTCTCCGGGAGCGAGCTCTATTTCGAACGGAGCAAAAAAATCGTAGCCTGCGGATCCCGAAGTTGCTCTTCTGGGAGCCTTAATCTCGGAATATATAGCTTCGGCGTCTTGCTCCGGATAGGCGGAAAGGAACTCGGTAAGCGAGACAAATTTAAACTTAGCTATGCGTTGCATATGGCTTTCTCCAACAATTCTTCGGAAAATTTCAGTCGGCGAAGGCTCTCCTCTTTGCCGAGGATATCCGCCATTTCTGTTGCCCCTCCGGGGGTGACGGCGGCTCCCGTGACGGCAATTCTTACCGACCACAGCAGCAAGCCTTTTTTTATACCCGCCTTCTCCGCCGCTGCGGCGAACGCTTCGTTCAACGAGTCGTGGGTGAAGTCATCCATTCCTTCCAGCGCTTCTTCCGCCGCCCTGACCGCCACCAAAGCGTTTTGAGGGTCGGCTTTCAATTTCTTGTGATAATACATACCGACGTCATACTCTTTGAAGTCCGCGATGAAAGCCACTTTTTCGGGGATCTCGGAGAAGATATCCACCCTCGATATCAGCAGTTCGTCCCATTTTTTGTAGTCGTACTTTCCTGCGACCGCCGACTTTTCATACCAAGGGAGAGCGTACTCGTGGAACTTTTCTAAGGAAAGCTCGTGTACGTAAAGCCCGTTAAGCCACTTCATCTTGGGTTCATCGAAGATACTCCCCGACTTTGAAATACCGTCGACGGAAAAGCGCTCGATAAGCTCCTCCATCGTCATCTTTTCGGAGTCGTCCTTCGGCGACCACCCGAGCAGCGCTATATAGTTCACTATCGCTTCGGGGAGGTATCCTTTGGCAATGAAGTCCTCGAAGTTGGCGTCGCCGTAGCGCTTTGAAAGCTTGTGCGAAGCGTCCTTCATTATTGCGGGAAGGTGGATGTACTTCGGCGGCTCCCAACCGAACGCTTTATAAATGAGGTTATACTTCGGCGTAGACGACAGATACTCCGAACCCCTGGTCACATGCGTTATTCCCATCAGGTGGTCGTCGATGACGTTGGCGAAGTTGTACGTCGGCATACCGTCCGACTTTATCAGAATGTTGTCCTCGAGGTCGGCGCAGTCCACCGCTATCTTTCCGTAGACCATGTCCTCATACTCCGTCATTCCCGAAAGAGGAATGTTCTGACGGATGACATACGGCTCTCCCGCGGCAAGTTTTTCGGCGACTTCCTCTTTGGTGAGTTTGAGACAATGCTTGTCGTACTTGTGATTTCCGGCGCCGTCGGTGAGACTTTCCAAGCGCTCTTTCGAACAAAAACAATAGTACGCACCGCCAAGCTCGATAAGCTTTTTGGCGTACTCGTTATAGATGTCCTTCCTCTCGCTTTGGATGTACGGACCGCAATCTCCGCCGATGCCCGGTCCCTCGTCCGGGGTTATCCCGGAAGCTTTCAGCGTGCGGTAGATAAGCTCCACCGCGCCCTCCACAAAACGCTTTTCGTCGGTATCCTCTATCCTTAAAATAAAATCGCCGCCGTTGTGCTTTGCAAATAAATAGGAATACAGCGCAGTCCTTAAATTGCCTATATGCATGAACCCCGTAGGCGACGGGGCAAATCTCGTTCTTACTTTCATATCCTTTTTTAGCCTGTATCGGTTAAATCAAGACCCGAAAACAGGGACGGAGCCGAAATAGAGCTTGTCCCTTCCCCGTTTCCGGTGAAACCCTGCTTACTCCGATATGCGGAAATTAATAATTTTTGAGTTTTTCGATGAGTTCGTAGATCCTTTCAAGGTCGTCACGAGAGAAGTAATCGATATAGATCCTGCCCTTCGACTCGTTTCCGACAAGTTTGACCTTGGTCGCGAACACCCTCTTCATGTCGTCGACGAAAGCACGCATCTCGCCGCTCAGACGCTCGCGCTCCTTCGGGGTGAGCTTCCTCGGCGCCTGCTCCGGATGGAGGAAGTACTTGACGCGCTGCTCGAGCTCCCTTACGGACATTTCGCCGTCGGCGGCGCGATAAGCAAAGTCCACCTGCGCTTCCTTGTCCGTCACGGCGGCAAGTGCCCTCGCGTGCCCCGCGGAAAGCCTGTTTTGCCTGACCAAGCTCTTCACTTCGTCGTCAAGCCCCAACAACCTTAAAATATTGGTTACCGAGGAACGCGCCTTGCCGATACGCTGGGCAAGCTTTTCCTGAGTGTAACCGTTTAAACGGATAAGTTCGTCGATGGCTTCCGCCTCTTCGATGGGGTTCAGGTCTTCGCGCTGCAGGTTCTCGATAAGGCTTATCTCCCTCATCAGAGAGTCGTCAATCTTCTTGACCAGCGCCGGAACCGTCGCCATTCCGATGGCTTTTGCCGCACGGTAGCGCCTTTCGCCCGCGACAATAATATAGCCGTCGTCGCGCTTCACCAAAATCAGCGGCTGTAAAATACCGTGAACCTTTATCGATTCTTCGAGCTCTCTTTGCGCCTCTTCGTTGAAATACTTACGCGGCTGGTCGGGATTCGGGCTGATTTTTTCGATATCGATCTGATAGATAGCTTCGCCGCCCGCTTCGTCCACCGGGGCAAACACGCGTTCGTCTTCGATGTTGGCGAGTAATTCGCTTAAACCTTTTCCGATTCTTCTAGCCATATTCTGCTCCTTGTTTTTCTGTAGTTATATATTTTTTGTAGCTAGTGCTACATTTTTGATTTATAGCGGGTCTGAAACTATCCTTTTAAAGCGCCGCGGGAAACCCGGCGGAACAGGCGAAACCTTCTCGAAGACGACAATCGCACGCTCCGCACCGAACAAACCGTATCGGCTGACGGTATAGAGCCTTGCGCCCAGCTTCTCGGCGGCGCGAACGCCTGAACGGAGTTCCTCTTCGGAAAGCTTACCTTTGTATGCAATAAGCCTTCCCCCGACCGAAACAAGCGGAAGGCAGAGCTCCGAAAGTACATTCAGCTCGCTTACCGCTCTTGTCACCGCGGCGTCAAAGACCTCCCTGTATTCACCCGCTTCTTCTGCCCGAATATGCTTTACATCGAATTTTACACCTAGTTTTAGCGAAAGCGCACGCAGAAAAGCACATTTTTTTGCGTTGGCGTCGATGCAGGTGAGCTCTATGTCGTCCCTCAACAGCTTTATAGGTACACCGGGGAAACCGCCGCCCGAACCGACGTCGACGACTTTTGCGCCCGGTAAGATAAATTCGGCGCCCGGAAGGGAATCGGCAAAGTGTTTTGCGGGAGCATCCTCTTCGTCTATCGAAGTAATATTCGATAAGAGGTTATACTCCACGAGAAACTTCAAGTATATATCGAATTTTTCGGCAGTCGTACGGTCAATTTCAAAGCCCGCCTCTTTCAATATACCGCCGATTTTTTCGACATCCGCCATTCCAGTACTCCGAATGTATCCGTGATTACAGATATTATAACATGAGATAAATAAAAATTCAATACTTTTTTAAGGGGCTCCCTGTTCGATTTTTTGTTTGTTGCGTTTGGAACGAAAACCGTCTTTAATATGTGCGCTTGATTGATACACGGCGCTTGTGCGTTGAGACGTTTACGCTCCGCTGAAAAGCTTCGCCGACGGTCTTTCGGGACGTGACTATCAAAGCTGTCATTTTCTGTAAAATCAAATTATTATGTATCTTAGGATACTAAAACTTACCGTCAGGCTTCCAAACCGCGTTTGCCGGAGATGTGCTCGGGGACTATTTTTATTATAGCCGTTTTGTCGAAGTAGCGCGCTATCTCTCTTTCCCGTCCCGCGGCGGGCTCCGTCGAAGAGTATTTTTCGGCAAGCGCTCTCAGCGCGTACAATTTTTCATCGTATCCGTCAACCTCGACCGCCTTTCCGAAGACGATGACGCTAAGATACGCCGTGGTGTACTTTTCGGATATGACGTCGGACTTTAGAACCACGGTAAAGGAAGCTTTGTCATTATTGCGTATCGCTTTCAGCTTATGTCCTTCTTTTGCCGAATGGATGTAAATAACTCCCTCGGAATAGACATAGTTCACCGGAACACCGTACGGATAACCGCCTTCGCCCGTGACACTCATCACTCCGAAGGAGCCTTCCTCCAATATCCGTTCACACCTCTCGGCATTCAAAGCCTGTTTAAATCTTCTTAGCTTGGTGAAATCCATTTCGGAAATTCCTTTTAGACATTACATCAGCCCGACTATGTTGCCGTCGGAGTCGATATCGATATTTTCCGCCTGCGGGTGCTTCGGAAGCCCGGGCATGGTGATTATGTCTCCGGTCAGCGCCACAATAAACCCCGCCCCCGCGGAAAGTCTTACGTCCCTGACCGTTACGATAAAGTTTTCGGGAGCGCCCGTACGCTTTGCCTCGTCCGTGAAGCTGTATTGCGTTTTGGCGATGCAGACCGGAAGAGAGCCATACCCCCACTCGCGGAAGCGTTCGAGTTTCTGAGCCGCTGCTTTCGTTATCTCCACTCCGGCGCCGCGGTAAACTTTTTTTACCACCTTGTCGAGCTTTTCCTCGACTGTGTCGGAGTCGGAATAGCAATATTTAAATGCGCTTTCCTTTTCGGCAAGCGCCGCCACTTTTTCGGCAAGTTCCCTTGCTCCCTCCCCGCCCGAAGAATAGACGTCTGCGGGGACGCAGTCGACACCCGCTCCGCGGCAAAGTTCAATTACTTTTTCGATTTCCTTCGGGGTATCGGAGTAGAATTTATTCAACGCGGTAATGACATTCAATCCGAAAGTTTCGCGGATATTTTTAAGGTGCCTTTGAAGATTTTTGAAACCTCTTTCGACGGCAGGGACGTCCTCCGTACCGAGATCGACTTTGGCAACTCCGCCGTGCATCTTCAACGCTCTGACGGAAGCCACCATGACGACTCCCGAAGGCTCGGCACCCAGGAGGCGGCACTTTATGTCCAAAAACTTTTCCGCACCGAGATCGGCGCCGAAGCCTGCCTCGGTAATGGCGTAGTCGGCAATATGCATAGCCGTCCTTGTCGCAATTATCGTATTCGAGCCGTGGGCAATGTTGGCAAAAGGTCCTCCGTGCACCAATACGGGAGTTCCCTCAAGCGTCTGCACAAGATTCGGTTTCATTGCCTCGGTCATAAGCGCAGCCATCGCCCCGGTGACTTTAAGTTCACCTGCCGTCACGGGTCTTTTATCGTAGGTGTACCCGACGATAATTTTGGAAAAACGTTGTTTGAGCTCCCAAATATCGCTGCTCAGGCACCAAATCGCCATAATTTCGGAGGCAGCGGTGATATCAAAACCGTCCTCGCGAGGCACGCCGTGCGCCGATCCTCCGAGCCCCGACACGATATACCGAAGCTGCCTGTCATCCATATCGAGAGCGCGGCGGAAGCAAACCGACGCGGGATCGATACCGAGCTCGTTCCCCATGCGGATGTGATTATCGACAATCGCCGCGAGAAGGTTGTTTGCCGATGTAACGGCATGGAAGTCGCCGTTGAAGTGCAGGTTGATGTCTTCCATCGGTATTATTTGCGACCTCCCGCCGCCGGTGGCTCCGCCCTTCAAGCCGAAAACGGGACCGAGAGAGGGTTCTCTCAGCGCGACGACAACTTTTTTCCCCGTCCGCCTCATAGCGTCGGCAAGCCCGATGGAGACGGTGGTCTTCCCTTCGCCCGCGGGGGTGGGGGTCATTGCCGTCACAAGAATAAGTTTTCCGACGGACTCACTGCCGCCCGTAACTCCGGGCTCGATTTTAGCCTTGTATTTCCCATAAGGAATGACGAATTTTTCGTCAATACCCGCCTCTTTTGCCACCTCATAGATATTTTTCGGGGTGACGGAATGGGCGATTTCAATGTCCGTCAGCGGCATAACGACCTCGCAAAAATGTTATTTGAAGTAGTCGACAAGGGATTCGAACAGTCCGATGTCGTACCGCCCGGGGACGTTTTTATAGAGCCCGCTTCCCACGCGCTCGCTGTGTCCCATCTTGCCGAACACCCTGCCGTCGGGAGAGGTGATTCCCTCTATTCCCATGACGGAGCCGTTCGGATTGAAGGCGACGTCGCCCGAAACAATTCCTTCCAAATCGACGTATTGTGTTGCTATTTGTCCGTTTTTAATTAATGTTTCCAACGTTTTTTTGTTGGCTACGAAGCGTCCTTCGCCGTGCGAAACCGGCACCTTCACGATGTCTCCGACCTCTACTTTTTTCAGCCACGGGCTAAGCACCGAGGAAATCCTCGTCGACACTATCTTGGATTGATGCCTTCCGATGTAATTGAACGTCAGCGTGGGGTCGTCGGCGGACGAAGCCGGAAGGATCCTGCCGTACGGCAACAGCCCCAGCTTTATCAGTGCCTGGAAGCCGTTGCAGATACCCGCCATCAAGCCACCCCTTTCGTCCATAAGCTCCGTTACCGCATCGGCTATCTCGGGATTACGGAAGAAAGCCGTTATGAATTTGCCGGAGCCGTCCGGCTCGTCGCCTCCCGAAAATCCTCCCGGTATAAAGACGGCTTCGGAAGCCCGGATAAGCTTTCGGAACTTTTGGACGGATTCCTTTACCTTGTCGCGGGTAAGGTTGTTCAACACAAAAATTTCGGCTTTGGCACCCGCCCTTTCAATGGCTTTTGCAGAGTCATACTCACAATTCGTTCCCGGGAATACGGGTACCAAAACACGTGGTTTGGCAACCGAAACTTTACATTTTAAGTCAGAGCGAATGTTGTACGAAACGGGTTTCGGATTCGGCGCTTCCTTTGCGGAAACGGGATAGACGGATTCCAGCACGCCTTCGTAGACCCTCAGGATATCTTCAAGCGACACTTCCTTGCCGCCCGCCGTGAGCGATTCTCTTTCCACCGTCTTCCCGATCTTTATGCCGTCCGTTACAGAGTCCGGGGTTTCGATTATGAAGCTTCCGGTACTTCTCCGGAAAAGCTCCTTTTCCTCTATTCCGTCCAGGACGGCGCCTACGCCGTTTCCTATCGCCATCTTGAAAACCGCTTCGCCTATCCCGCCGCGGACGGGGGTGTAGGCGGCGTAAATTTTGCCTTCGGCATTCAGCCGCGCCATAACGCGGAAGTTTTCTTTCAACGCTTCGGCGTCGGGAAGCCCGTCGGAATTGACGGGAGTTTTTAACAATCTCACGGCGTGTCCCGCGCCCTTGAATTCCCCGGAGATGACCTTCTCCGCTTTCAGCGTGGTGACGGCGAAGGAGACCAAAGTGGGCGGCACGTCGATATCTTCAAAGCTTCCGGACATCGAGTCCTTACCGCCAATCGCGGCAATACCGAGATCCAATTGCGCCTTGAACGCTCCGAGAAGCGCCGCGAAGGGGGAGCCCCAGCGTTCGGGGTCGCGGAGAGGCTTCGGAAAATACTCCTGGAAGGTAAGGTAGACGTCCTTGAACTCGGCGCCCGCCGCTATCAGTTTGGCGACCGATTCGACGACGGCACAGTAGGCGCCGTGGAAGGGGCTTTTTTCGGAGATACTCGGGTCGAAGCCGTAACTCATCGCCGAGCAGTCCGAGGTATCGCCGTGCTCGGTGGAGATCTTATGTACCATTGCCTGCACCGGGGTCAGCTGTCTCCTGCCGCCGAAAGGCATCAGCACGGTACCCGCGCCGATAGTCGAGTCGAAGCGCTCTCCGAGCCCGCGCCTGGAGCAGCAATTGAGGTCGCCCGCCATCTCCAGAATATCCTTTTCGAAATCGCCGCTCCCCTCTTTTTCGAAGCTTTCCGGCGCGGAAATGACGATGTCTATGTGTTTTTCGGCGCCGTTGGAGTTCAAAAATTCGCGGGATATATCGACTATTTTATCGGAATTCCAATACATTTTCAGCCGTTTTTCTTCCGTAACGACTGCGACCACGGTAGCTTCCAGATTCTCTTCCTCCGCAAGGGACAAAAATCTCGGGACGTCTCTTTCGGAAACGACTACCGCCATTCTCTCCTGCGATTCGCTGATGGCAAGTTCGGTGCCGTCCAGCCCTTCGTACTTTTTGGGAACGGCGTTTAAATCTATCGTCAAGCCGTCGGCAAGTTCGCCGATAGCCACCGAAACCCCGCCCGCGCCGAAGTCGTTGCAGCGCTTTATCAGCCGCGCCGCCTCGGGATTACGGAAGAGGCGTTGGAGCTTCCTTTCCTCGGGAGCGTTACCCTTTTGCACCTCCGCTCCGCAAACTTCGATGCTCTTTACGGTATGCGACTTCGACGAACCGGTTGCGCCGCCGCAGCCGTCGCGCCCCGTCCTGCCGCCGAGGAGTATGATCTTATCGCCGGGGGCGGGAGTCTCCCTTCTGACGTTTTCGGCTTTTGCCGCTGCTATGACTGCGCCTATTTCCATGCGCTTTGCGACGTAGCCGGGGTCGTAAATTTCATCGACTATGCCTGTCGCAAGCCCTATCTGGTTACCGTAAGAGGAATAGCCCGCCGCCGCGGTGGTGACTATCTTTCTTTGCGGAAGTTTGCCGGGAAGAGTGTCCTCGACGGCAGTCCTCGGATCTCCCGCACCCGTCACACGCATTGCGGCATAGACATAAGCCCTTCCCGAAAGCGGATCGCGGATGGCGCCGCCTATGCAGGTGGCTGCTCCGCCGAAGGGTTCTATTTCGGTGGGATGGTTATGCGTTTCGTTTTTAAACAGCAGTAACCAATCCTCTTCCTTTCCGTCCACATTGACCTTTATCTTGACGGTACAGGCGTTGATTTCCTCCGATTCGTCGAGTTTTTCCAGCTTTCCTTCGGCTTTCAGGTACTTTGCGGCAAGGGTGGCAACGTCCATCAGCGTGACGGGTTTTGTGCGCCCCAACCGCTTCCTCGTTTCTATATAATCTCGGTAGGCCGCGTTCAGCAGAGGCTCGTCGCAGGTGACGGAGTCTATTTCCGTAAGGAAGGTGGTGTGACGGCAATGATCCGACCAATAGGTATCGAGCAGTCTTATCTCCGTCATCGTAGGGTCGCGCCCCTCCTTTTCGAAGTAGCTGCGGCAAAATTCGAGGTCGTTTATGTCCATCGCGAGGGAGTATTCTGTCAAAAAGTTCTCCAAGCCCGCTTTATCCAGCGCCCTGAATCCCTCCAGAAGCCTGACTTTGGGCGGACGGGGATATTCTTCGGACAGCTTTTCGGGAAGTTCCAGCGAGGAAAGCCTGCTTTCTACGGGATTGACGACGTACCTTTTGACTTTCGCCACTTCCTCCTCCGTCAGTTCTCCGTAGAGAGCGTACACCTTGGCGCTCTTTATCAAAGGTCTCGGGCAAAGCGCCACCAATTCGGCACACTCCGCCGCCGACGAAGCGCGCTGGTCAAACTGCCCCGGCAGGTACTCCACCGCAAAGACGGCGTCCGCCGAAGGGAGTTCGTCATATGTGACGTCCGCCTGCGGCTCCGAAAAGACGGTGCCGACAAGTTTTTCAAACAGCTCCGCGTCGACGTTTTCGACGTCGTAACGGTTTAAAAGCCGCAGCTTTTCCAAGCCCTTTATCCCCAAAAAGGAGTTAAGTTCGGCTTTTAACGCCTCTGCCTCGGAGCTCATGCCCTCTTTTTTCTCTACGTAAACTCTGTAAACCATATCTTATCCCGTATATTTAAAAGGTTGTCTGTTTTTCGATTGCGTCAAGCGCCCTTTTCCCGATGTCGCTTCTGAAATACTTGTTTTTGAAGTCTATTCTCGCGGCGTCGGCGTAAGCCGCGGCAACGGCTTTTTTAAGGGTGGGAGCTACTTCAGTCACGGCAAGCACCCTGCCGCCGGAGTTCTTAAGCCGTCCGTCCACCCGCTTTACGCCTGCATAGAAGATCTCTCCTTCAACGCCGTTTTCGGTTATTTCGTATCCCGTTTCATATTTTTCGGGATACCCTTTCGAAGCTAACACCAATGCACAGGAGCACTTATCCTCAAACTCGACCGGCACGGAAGAAAGCCTTTCGTCTTCGACGGCAAGCATAATTTCGAGAAGGTCGGATTTCAGAAGCGGCAAAACCGCCTGCGTTTCGGGGTCACCGAAGCGGCAGTTGTACTCGATGACTTTCGGTCCTTCCGCGGTTATCATCAATCCGAAGTAAAGACAGCCTTTGAAGGCTCTCGCTTCCTTGTTCATCGCAGCCATCGTCGGCAGGAAGATTTCGAGTGCGGCGCGCTCTGCCACCTCCGGGGTGTAGTACGGATTCGGAGCCACAACTCCCATGCCGCCGGTGTTCAAGCCGCGATCGCCGTCCGAAGCGCGCTTATGATCCATACTCGAAACCATCGGAATCAGCGTCTTTGAATCGGTAAAGGCAAGGACGGAGACTTCCGGCCCCGTCAGAAACTCCTCGATGACCACGCGCTTTCCCGAGTCGCCGAAGCGGCTTTCCGCCATCATCGAATGCACCGCTTCACGTGCGTCCTCTATGGTCTCGGCGATGATGACGCCCTTTCCGAGCGCCGGACCGTCCGCCTTGACTACGACGGGAGGAGTCAGCCCCTCTATAAACGCCAGCGCCTCGTTTTCCTCGGTGAACACTTCGTACTTCGCCGTCGGAATGCCGTATTTTTTCATCAGATCCTTGGCAAAAGCTTTGCTCCCTTCGATCGCCGCCGCCGCTTTACTCGGTCCGAAGCTTTTTATGCCCGCTTCGTTCAACATATCTTTAAGACCCATTATCAGCGGGTCGTCGGGAGCTATGACAACGAAGTCTACGGCGTTATTCCGACAAAATTCGACGATTTTTTCGAGCTCCGTCGCTTTGATCGGCACGCACTCGGCTTCCGTCATGCCTCCGTTCCCGGGAATGGCGTATATCTTTTCCGCTTTGGGATTTTCCTTCAATTTTTTGATGATGGCGTGTTCTCTGCCGCCGCCGCCGATGACCGCTATTTTCATGTCGTCCTCCCTATTAATGGTGGAAGAGCCTCAGCCCCGTAAAGCACATCGCAACGCCCAGACGGTTGCAGGCTTCTATGACGAGGTCGTCCCTCACCGAGCCGCCGGGTTCGGCGACGTACTCTACGCCCGACTTATAGGCGCGCTCGATGTTGTCGGAGAAGGGGAAGAAGGCGTCGGAACCGAGAGACACTCCTTTGATCCCCTTCAGATATTCGGCTTTTTCCTCCTCGGAAAAAGGTTCGGGGCGATATTTAAAGCAGCTCTCCCATGCACCGTCCGAAAGAACGTCGGAGGGGTCGCGGGAAAGATAAATGTCGATGATGTTGTTCTTTTCGGGTCTACCCACTCCGTCGGCAAATTCGAGTCCGAGTACCCTGTCAGACTGTCTCAGGTGCCATAAGTCGGCTTTTTCGGCAGCAAGCCTCGTACAATGAATGCGGCTTTGCTGACCTGCTCCGACCCCTATCGCCTGCCCGTCCTCGGCAAAGCACACCGAGTTGGACTGCGTATATTTCAGTGTGATCAACGAAATTATAAGGTCGGTCTTTTTGTCCTCGGGAATGCCTTTTTCGGTAACGACTTCGTTCAGCAACTCCTTCGAGATAACGGAATTGTTTCTGCCCTGTTCGAAGGTTATTCCGAAAACCTGCTTCCTTTCTACGGGGTCGGGTATGTAGTCGGGGTCTATCCGTACGATGTTGTAGCCGCCTTTCCGCTTGGTCTTTAAAATTTCGAGAGCCTCCTTCGAATAGGACGGAGCGATTATGCCGTCGGAGACTTCGCGCTGAATTATCCTCGCCGCCACTTCGTCGCATTCGTCGGAAAGCGCTATCCAATCGCCGAAAGAACTCATCCTGTCGGTGCCGCGCGCCCTGGCGTAGGCTGAGGCTACCGGAGAGTCGTCCAAGCCGTCGATGTCGTCGACGAAGCAGCTCTTTTTGAGACGCGTCGAAAGTTTTCTCCCTATCGCAGCCGAAGTGGGCGAAACGTGTTTGAAGGAAGTCGCCGCCGCCTCGCCGGTCGCCGCTTTTATCTCTTTTACCAGCTGCCAGGAGTTGAATGCGTCCAGAAAGTTGATGTAGCCGGGGCGCCCCGAAAGTATCTCTATCGGAAGTTCGCCGCCGTCCGCCATAAAAATTCGGGCGGGCTTCTGGTTGGGGTTACAGCCGTATTTCAATTGGAATTCTTTCATCACGGGGCTCCTATTTATTGTATTTATTGATAAGTCTGTTCTCCTCCTTCCCGGTTACGAAATCTATCAGACCGGTGTAGAGGGAAATTTTGTTGTCCGGGTCGAGGTTTTCCCAGATATCGCGGGTAAACTCGTCAAGGTCGTCGGGAATAAAGACAAGCTCCGGTTCGCCGCTGAACGACGGCAGCGGTTTGCCGTCTCCGACGTAGGTATGTATGAACCTTCCGACGCCAGGTTCTTTTTCGAAAGCATAGGTAAACCTTCCGGCAGCCGTACCCGAAGCGTTCAACGACTTCAAAATACTCATTTTAAAGCCGTTTCCGTCGATGACGGCGCTGATGCGAGGAGTGAAGTTCGGCGCGTCCGGCTCGAACGTGCGCGTTTCGAGTGCGCCTTCGAAACTTCCGCCCCTTTCCAAAAATTCGTATATCGTGTCGGTCTGGTCGCCGTTGGTGACTATCAGCGTGGAGCCTATCCTTCTCACGGGAGAATATATGATGAGGCTCGGATCCTCCACCTTCGTTTCGTCGAAGGGGTAGATGGTTATGCCGTCCTCGCTTTTTACAAAGACGCGGTTTTTGCTGTTGGCGCTCCGCCCCATTATGAAGTAGGCAAACACCGCCTTCCCCGAAGGCGTCGTCCCTGCGACAATACCTCTTCCGGGATAACTGTTTCCGTTCAACAACTCGCCTGTCGAATTCATTTCAACCTCCTTATATCCTCCGCGACCGACTCTATCGCCTCGGGGAAAATTATCCATTCCGCCTCTTCCATCACCCTGCGCTGTAAACTCTCGGGGGTGTCATCGGGACGGATGTAAACCGCTTTTTGGGCTACTATCCTGCCGCCGTCGGGTACCTCATTTACAAAATGTACGGTGGCGCCGGTAACTTTTACTCCGTAGTTCAGCGCCGCCTCGTGCACCTTCAAACCGTAGTATCCCGCTCCGCAAAAGGAGGGAATAAGCGAGGGGTGGATGTTTAAAATCCTCCCTTCGTAGCGGGAGGTGAACGCCGCCGACAATATACGCATAAAGCCTGCCAAAACGATAAGCTCGATGCCGTTTTCGTCCAGAAGCGCGGTCAGGGAACTTTCGAAAGTCTCCCTCCCGAGCTCCTTGAAATTCAGTACCGCCGTTTTGACTCCACGGGCTTCGGCGCGCTGTATGGCGTATGCTCCTTCACGATCGGCAACCACCAGCGCCACCTCGGCGCTGTTGATTTTTCCCGCCCTTTCGGCGTCCAATATCGCTTGGAGGTTGGTGCCGCCGCCGGACACCAGCACCGCCGTCCTGACCTTTTTCATGCGAAGACGACTCCTTCGTCGCCCTTGACGACTTCGCCGATCACATACGGCTGTTCGCCCCCTTCGCGGAGTACGCCAAGCGCCTTTTCCGCCTCCTTTTCGGCGACCACCGCCACCATACCGACGCCCATGTTGAAGGTGTTGAACATATCTCTTTCGGGGATGCCGCCCTGAGAGCGGATAAGTTCGAATATCGGCGGGGTGACAACGGACTGTCTGTCGATTTTAGCCGAAAGCCCTTTGGGGATGCTGCGCGGAATGTTCTCGTAGAAGCCGCCGCCGGTGATGTGCGAAACGCCTTTCACGGTGACGGACGAAAACAGTTTCAGCATCGGTTTTACGTATATCCTCGTCGGTTCCAAAAGCGCCTCGCCTATCGACTTTCCGCCCAGCGATTCGAGCTTCCTTGTCAGCTCCGCGGGGTCGGTCTTTATTACCTTTCTCACCAGCGAAAAGCCGTTCGAGTGCACCCCGGACGATCTCAGCGCGATGATGACGTCGCCCGCCGCCATCCGGGAATTATCCAAAATAGCGCCTTTGTCGACTACCCCCGTCGAAAAACCGGCGAGGTCGTACTCATTTTCGGGGTAGAAGCCGGGCATCTCGGCGGTCTCTCCGCCTATCAATGCGGCGCCCGCCTGTTCACAGCCGTCGGCTACCCCTTTGACAATCTCGGCTATCCGCTCCGGGACGAGTTTTCCGCAGGCGATGTAGTCCAGAAATATCAACGGACGCGCGCCGCAGCAGATGATGTCATTGACGCACATTGCCACGCAATCAATGCCGACGGTGTCGTGTTTGTCGAGAACGAAAGCGTACTTCAACTTGGTTCCCACTCCGTCGGTACCGGAAACCAGCACGGGGCGGGAAATGCCGGTAAGGTCGGGCTCGAACAGTCCGCCGAAGCCGCCGACGTCGGAACACACCCCTTTCGTCGCGGTGCGTTTGACATGCTCTTTCATAAGCTCCACCGCTTTGTAGCCCGCGGTGATGTCGACTCCCGCCTCTTTGTAGGACGGGCTGTAGGATTTGTCCATACTATTCTCCTTTTTCGGAAATTTTCCTTTCAAAACGCCCTTTCTTGCGCTCGGCGGGGACGGGGGTGGGGTAAATTCGGTCGAAGCAGCCCGTGCAATATCCCTTGGTGACGCCGCCGTCCGGAATCCTGACGACGTTTTCGATACTTAAAAAGCCCAGCGAGTCGACGCCGATAATCCCGGCAATCTCCTCGGTGGAGTGATTGTTCGCGATCAATACGGCGGGGTCGTCGATGTCGGTGCCGTAGTAGCATGCGCCGACGAACTTCGGCGCGGTGACGCGCATATGCACTTCCTTTGCGCCCGCTTCTCTGAGCAATCCTACTATCCTTGCAGAAGTCGTGCCGCGCACTATCGAGTCGTCGATAAGCACCACTCTTTTGCCGCTGACGGTGGCGGAAACGGCGTTCAGCTTCATCTTGACCGCCTTTTCGCGCATCTTCTGTTCGGGAGCGATGAAGGTTCTTCCGACGTACTTGTTCTTTATCAGTCCGACGCCGTAAGGTATCCCCGAACGCCTCGCATACCCCAGCGCACCGTCGATACCCGAATCGGGCACGCCGATGACGACGTCGGCTTCAACGGGATGCTCTTCGGCAAGATAACTTCCCGCTCTCTGCCGCGCCTCATGGACGGAAGCTCCGTCAACCACAGAATCGGGACGCGCAAAATAAATGTATTCGAATATGCACATGGCGCGCTCCGCCTTCCCGACATGCCCTTTTATCGAGCGCACGCCTTCGGGAGAAAAAACGACGATTTCTCCGGGCTCGAGATCGCGTATCAGTCTGGCTCCGACAGCGTCCAGTCCGCAGGACTCGGAGGCAACGACATAATCTCCGTCCTCGGTAATGCCGTAGCAAATCGGTCTGAAGCCGTGCGGATCACGCACCGCTATCAGCTTCGAAGGCGACATCAATACGAGCGAATAGGCGCCCTCCAGCACGTCCATCACCTTTTCAAGCGCCGCCTCTATGGACGGAGCGGTCAGTCTTTCTTTCGTGATAAGATAGGAAATGACCTCTGTATCGGAGGTGGTGTGGAAGATGGAGCCGTTCAATTCGAGCTCTTCCCTCAGTTCATAGGAATTGGTGAGGTTACCGTTGTGGCAGAGCGCCATCGGTCCCTTGACATGCTTGACGACTATCGGCTGGACGTTGCTCCTGTCGTTGGAGCCGGAGGTCGAATACCGGCAATGCCCGATGGCGATATTGCCTTCTCCGAGCGCCGAGAGAGTGTCGTTGTCGAAGACCTCGGATACCAGACCGAGATCTTTGTGATAGCTGAATATTCCGTCGTCGTTGACGACTATACCGGCGCCTTCCTGCCCGCGGTGCTGAAGGGCGTGAAGCCCGAAATATACGGCGCTCGCCACATCCTTTTTATGAGTGGCGAATATGCCGAATACGCCGCATTCTTCATGAATGTTAGACATATGCGTTTACTCCCCGAAAACCCTTCTCATCATCTCGCCGTAAGCCTCTTCGACGCCGCCCATATCCCTGCGGAAACGATCCTTGTCCAGCTTTTCATGGGTGGTCTTGTCCCAGAACCTGCAAGTGTCGGGGGAGATTTCGTCCGCCAGCACTATTGTGCCGTCCGCAGTCTTTCCGAATTCGATTTTGAAATCGACAAGATCGATATTGACGCCCGCAAAAAAGTCCTTCAGATAGTCGTTGACGCGGAAGGCGTAAGCGGCTATTGTATCCAACTCCTCTTTGGTCGCCGCACCTATCGCGATTATTTGTGAATCGTTTATCATCGGATCGCCGAGAGCGTCGTCCTTCAAGCAATATTCCAACGTCGGACATTTCAATTCACTGCCCTCCGGGATACCGAAACGCTTTGAAAAGGAGCCCGCAGCGATGTTTCTGATAATAACCTCTAACGGCACTATGCTGACGCGCTTTACCAAAGTATCCCTGTCGGAAAGCTCTTCGACAAAGTGCGTGGGCACATCCGCCTCGGCTGACAACTTCTTCATCAGGTAGTTGGTCATCTTATTGTTGACGACTCCCTTGCCGACGATGGTACCCTTCTTTTCGCCGTTGAAAGCCGTTGCGTCGTCTTTGTAGGAGACTATGCAAAGGTTCGGGTCGTCGGTAGCAAATACTTTCTTGGCTTTGCCTTCATACATCTGTTCGCATTTTTTCATCGTACACCTCTCGAATCTCGGATTTATCTGAATTTTTGTTGAATTTCTTTATCTTTTCCCAATATCTTTTGACGGTTTTCGGCGCGAGCCGCTTCCAGCTTTTCCATGAGTTTATCATCGGTCACGGCAAGGATCTGTATCGCCAAAAGAGCGGCGTTCTCGGCACCGTCTATCGCCACGGTAGCAACCGGCATCCCGGACGGCATCTGTACCGTTGAAAGCAGCGCGTCCAGACCGTCCAATGTCGAACTCTTTATCGGTATTCCGATGACGGGAAGAGTGGTCCCCGCCGCCATTGCGCCCGCAAGGTGCGCCGCCTTTCCCGCTGCCGCTATAATGACTCCGAAGCCGTTCCCGCGTGCCGAGCGCGCGAACTCCGCCGCTTCCACCGGCGTCCTGTGCGCCGAAAGCACCCTGACTTCACATTCGACTCCGTACTTCTCGAGACAATTTACGGCTTTTTCGACTACTCCGAGATCGGAATCCGACCCCATTACTACACCGACTTTTTTCATATTACTCCTTCCTTCCGCAGCTTCACGGAAGCATATTTCAAAATAAAAACAGCCCGCGATAAGGCGAACTGTAACTAAAATCGGCTATTCGGTTCCGAGGAGGCGTCCGGGCGCGATTTTCCCTCGGAAAACAGGCTGCCGCAGCGGGCAATAACCGCAGCGCCCAAAAGGCGCCTAAGATAAACTCCGCTAGTTTTCTCCATGGCAATATTTTCCCACAACGCGATATTAAAAGTCAAATGATTAAATACATTTTTCTCCGCCGAAGATAAAGTAAAGCGCCTCTTCCGCTCTCTTCATACCCTGAAAACTTTCTCGCACTTCCCGCGCGCCGCAAGGCGCCTTATCGTCGCCCGGACAGTCCGCCGTCTGCCTAAACTCCGCAAAAACCCGATCGCCCTGCCGCATTTTCGGAGAATCCCGAGCCTTGATCCCCGATACTCAAAATACCTTCCCGGAGCGGTTATTTAATAATTGACAAACGGCAATTAATATGATAATATCAATACCGACATCACCGAACCGCAAGAACGGTTTAATAAAGGCGTGGCACGGAGAAATACCCAAGAGGCCGAAGGGGCTCCCCTGCTAAGGGAGTAGTACGTTAATAGCGTAGCCAGGGTTCAAATCCCTGTTTCTCCGCCAAAACTAGAAGCACCCGTTTGAGGGTGCTTCTTTTTTTGCGGAGAAAGCTAAAAAGTAACGCGCCATAACCAACAATAAACGACATCGACACAAATGCTTTATATGTTCATGACATTATCCGTCCAAAGTTCACACTGCATCATAACGGTTTGAACAGCATCGTCCATTCCTTCGGGCGGATACTTATGCTTCTTCAACAATCTCTTGATCAAAAGCCTCATCTTTGCTCTAGCAGACTCTCTACGCTGCCAATCGATAGTCTTATTCTTGCGGAGCGTATCCGTCAGCTCTTTGGTGATAGCTATCAG
>CALVTP010000026.1 GCA_944362765.1 uncultured Clostridia bacterium
ATAAATATGATATTCGGTCTTGACTCCATACCGAAAGTGTATCAAAAAACAGCGAAAGGGTCAATAGCGTTTGCTATATATTTTGCGCGCGTGGTATACTACACTCATGAATAGATCGCAGACTTTCGGCGGCAGAGCGGCGCTGAATTGCATATGACGAAGCGCAGGGAGAAAGGAAAAATACCTGTTTCGGGGAGGTCCGGGATACAAAAGGTGTCGGGGCGGGAAACGTAAGGTGTTATAGTAAAGATATTACGATAAAACAGATCTGCATATAACGAAAATCGGCGCAATTAAAAATCATAAAAACCGGTCTCAATCGTTTGACAACGAATTTTCGGATATATATAATAATAGCATAAAGAAGATATTCGTCTCACCGCAAGGGTTCCGAAGCGGTCAATAATATGTCTATGATCCGTGTGCCTGCTGAATGTACGGTATGCGGCTTGTGGTGAGATGTGTTTCCTCGGTGAAACACATTTTCTTTTATAAACAACCGCCTGCGGGCGAAAAACAAGGAGGATAGATAAATTTTTAAAGAACTTCTCACTAACACGCAAATTCGTGTCCCGGAAGTACGATTAATTGATGAGAACGGCGCCATGATAGGTATCGTTCCCATAGCGGAAGCGCAAAAGAGGGCTGACGACAAAAATTTGGATTTGGTGTTGTTTTCCCCGTCCGCTAAGCCGCCGGTATGTAAGATATTGAACTACTCTAAGTACCGTTACGACCAAATCCGCAAAGACAAAGAGGACAGAAAAAAGTCCAGCGTCATCAAAGTAAAGGAAGTCCAGCTCAGTCAGACCATCGACATCGGCGATATCAAAGTCAAAGCCAAGAGGACGACGGAATTTTTGGAAGAAGGCTGCAAAGTCAAGGTCGTCATCCGAATGCGCGGCAGACAAAAAGCGCATCCCGAGCTGTCGATGGACGTCATGAACAGGTTTTTCGATATGGTGCAGGAATTCGGAGTTAAAGAAAAGGAGCCTAAACAAGAGAGCGCCGCAGTCATAACAATGATTCTTGCCCCGGTAAAAAAATAAAGGAGACAGACAATGCCTAAACAAAAAACGCACAGTGCAAGCAAGAAACGCTTCAGATTCACCGCCGGCGGACTTCTGAAGAGGAATAAGCAAAACAAAAACCACATTCTTAACAAGAAAACCCGTAAACGTAAGAGAAATCTTCGTCAAGGCGCTTATATCCATGAGGCACAGGCAAAAACCGTCGCCAACATGATCTACGGGCAGAAATAGGAGGTAATCCGAGATGAGAATTAAAAGAGCCGTTAACGCACAAAAGAAGAAAAGAAAGATAATGCGCATGGCGAAAGGCTACTTCGGCGCGAAGAGCAAGCTGTACAGAGTAGCCCGCCAAGCCGTCATGAAGTCGGGGCAATACGCCTATGTCGGAAGACGCCTCAAAAAGAGAGATTTCAGAAAACTTTGGATAGCGCGTATCAATGCCGCCGCAAGACAGAACGATATGTCCTATTCCCGCCTCATGCACGGATTGAAGGTCGCAGGAATCGATTTGAACCGCAAAGTTCTGGCAGAGCTTGCCGTTTCCGATCAAAAGGCATTCACCGGACTTTGCGAGAAAGCCAAAGCCGCTATCCTCAACTAAGAAGCCCCGAAAGGCTTCTTTCATTATATGTCCGTAATTACCTCGGCGCAGAACGAAAAAATCAAATTAATCCGTAGCCTCGGCAACAAAAAAGCGCGTAAATCAAGCGGTCTTTATTTGGTGGAAGGGGAGCGGTCGGTCTTTTCGGCGCCGGAAAAGGAATTGCGGGAAGTGTTTGTTTCTTCCGACAAGGAAGATAAATACGCCGATAAGTTATCCCGTCTGAATACGCCGGTGAGCGTAGTCGGTCGGGAGATATTCGAAAGGATGTCCTTTACCGAAGCCACTCAAGGGATTCTGGCGCTATGCCGTATCCCGGGGGAAAGGGAAATTTCGGGGGACATAATATTGGTGGCGGACGGCGTCAGGGATCCGGGGAATCTCGGTACCATGGTGCGCTCCGCCCGCGCTTTCGGGGTCGGCGACATCATTCTGACCGATTGCTGCGACGTGTTCGATCCGAAGGCGGTGCGCTCTACGATGGGCGGCGTTTTCGGAACAAATTTTATAGAATGCACACGCGCGCGTGCGGTCGAAATTTTAAAATCAAACGGCTTTACCCCGGTCGTAACCGACATGGAAGGGGAAAACATCTACGGATGGAGTCCGAAAGGGCGCCTTGCGCTTATAGTGGGCTCCGAAGCCCGAGGTGTTTCGGAGGAGTTCAGAACTCTTCCCGGGATAACGGTAAGTATCCCTATGCCGGGCACGGCGGAGAGTCTGAACGCAGCCGTCGCGATAAGCATAGCCTTGTCCTGGACGGCGGAAAAACATTCAAATTAATCGGAGGAATTTATGTCCGGTCATTCAAAGTGGGCAAATATTAAAATCAAGAAAGGCAAAACCGATGCTCAGCGCGGTTCGATATTCACCAAAATCGGAAGAGAAATTGCCGTTGCCGTCAAGGCGGGCGGACCCGATCCCAATTCCAACTCAAAGCTGAGGGACGTCATCGCCAAAGCCAAACAGAACAACATGCCTAACGACACCATCAACCGTTCGATAAAAAAGGCGTCGGGCGAGCAGGGTGGCGTCAACTACGAAGCGATAACCTATGAAGGTTACGGCGCGGGCGGAGTGGCGGTCATCGTCGAGACTCTGACAGACAACAGAAACCGCACTGCGGGCGACGTCAGGCATCTGTTCGACAAATACGGCGGCTCGATGGGGCAGACTGGCTGCGTGTCGTACATGTTCAACAAAAAGGGCGTCATCATTGCCGACAAGACAATGGACGAGGACGAATTGATGATGGTGGCGCTGGACGCCGGGGCGGAGGATATCGTTCCGGACGACGACGTTTACGAAATCTACACCACGCCTTCCGACGTTTACGCCGTTTCGGACAAGCTGAAGGAAGCGGGAGTCAATGTTCTAAGTGCCGATACCGACATGATAGCCGACAACGAAATCGACCCCGCAGGTCATCTTCAGAGCGTACAAAAGCTCATCGACATGCTTGAAGAGCTGGACGACGTGCAGAACGTTTACCACAACGCATTGCTTCCGGAGGAAGAAGAGGAGGAGTAATATGACCGTTGTCGAAAATATTTGTAAAGGCGCGAAAGAGGCGTCGATAGCGCTGTTTTCGGCGCCGACAGAGGTCAAAAACAGCGTTCTGAAGAGGGCAAAGGAGCTTATTCTGAACGCTTCCGACGAAATTCTCGCGGCTAACGCCAAGGACATAGAGAAGGCGCAGTCTATGGGCAGAAACGCCGCTTTTATCGACAGATTGGCTTTGAGCCGCGCGCGGATAGAGGGCATCGGAGAGGGCTTGGACGCCGTGGCGGCGCTTGGTGATCCCGTTGGCGAGGTAGTCGAACATTATATTCTGAAAAACGGTCTCGACGTCAAAAAGACGCGCGCTCCGTTGGGAGTCATCGGAATTATTTTCGAGGCTCGTCCCAATGTATCGGTGGACGCTGCGGCGCTCTGTATTAAATCCGGAAACGGCGTCGTTTTGCGCGGCTCCCGCGATTCGGCAGAGTCCGTCAGGATTCTTGTCGGGTATATGAAGAAGGCTTTGAAGGAAAACGGACTGCCGGAGGAAGCGGTCGGACTCATCGACACCGAAGACCGCGAAGCGGTGGCGGAGATGCTGAGACTCGACAAATATATCGACGTAGCCATTCCGCGTGGCGGAAACGCCTTGAAGAAGGTGGTTCTGGAAAACGCGGCAATGCCCGTCATAGCTTCGGCAGGCGGGAACTGCCACACCTATATCGCAGCGGACGCCGAACCCGAGATGGCGGTAAGCGTCACGCTGAACGCCAAGACAAACCGTCCTTCCACCTGCAACGCGCTGGAAACGGTGCTTGTCGAAAGGAAGGCGGCGGAAAAATTCGTTCCTCCCGTGTTGGAAGCGCTCCGGAAAGCCGGCGTCGAGATCCGCGGCACCGCGGAGGTGAAAAAGTACTTCCCCGATTGCATAGAGGTGGGTGAAGAGGAGTTTTCGAAGGAGTACGACGATATGATAATCAAGGTCAAACTCGTCGAAGACCTCGCCGAAGCCATCGAGCATATCAATAAGTACGGCACCAATCACAGCGACGCCATCCTGACAAGCGATCCCGAAAAGGCGGCGCGGTTTTGTAAGGAAGTCGACTCCGGCGCGGTATACGTCAACGCTTCGACGCGTTTCACGGACGGATTCGAATTGGGACTCGGCGCGGAAATGGGGATAAGCACTCAAAAACTTCACGTGCGCGGTCCGATAGGCTTGAAGGAACTGACGAGCGTCAAGTACGTCGTTACCGGTAACGGACAGCTAAGAAAATAATTAATTCAGACAATAATTCGGAGTAATTATATGAGAAAAATCGCAGTTTTAACCAGCGGAGGCGACGCCCCGGGCATGAATGCCGCAATACGCGGAGTTGTGCGCTGTGCCTCCAGCCGCGGTATGGAAGTATACGGCATAGAACGCGGCTATGACGGGCTTATAAAAGGAAATATCATAAGAATGGATTCCCGCTCGGTTTCCGACACCATTCAGAAGGGCGGCACCATTTTAAAGACGGCAAGGTGTCCCGAGTTCGAAACGGAAGAGGGCATCAAAAAGGGCGGCGACGTCTTGAAAGCCTACGGCATCGAAGGCTTGGTGGTCATCGGCGGAGACGGCTCCTTCAGAGGAATGAAGGATCTGACGAAACTTTGCGGGATCACCTGCATGGGTATTCCCGGCACCATCGACAACGACCTCGGATACACAGACTTCACTCTGGGTTTCGACACCGCCGTAAACACCGTCCTGGACGCTTTGAACAAGATCCGCGACACGATGACTTCGCACGACCGCGCCTGTATCATCGAGGTTATGGGCAGACATTGCGGCGACATCGCGTTATATTCGGGCATGGCGGGCGGCGCCGAAAGCATAGTCGTACCGGAGCTTCCCTTCAATATCGACGAGATTTGCGCCAAGATGCGCAGGAACGTCATCAAAGGCAAGGTGTCCGACATTATCGTACTGGCGGAAGGCGTTTGCAGCGCAGAGCAGCTGAAAGCCGAAATCCACGACCGCACCGGCGTCACTATCCGTACCGTCAAACTTGGCTACATACAGCGCGGCGGCACGCCCAGCATGGCGGACAGAGTGCTTGCGGCGCGCTGCGCCGACAGGGCGGTGGAGCTTCTCAGCCTTGACTCCCCGACGTCCAGAGTCATCGGAATCAAGAACAACGTCATCGTCGACGTCGAAATCGAAGAGGCGTTAAGTATAAAAAAACAATTCAACGAAAAAATGATGGAGATAGCCAACAGGCTCTCTTTCTGAAAGGAGAACAAGTATGAAAAATTTAGTTGGAGCATGTGTATTCGGTCAGTCCGGCGGTCCGACGTCGGTCATCAACGCTTCGGCGGCGGGCGTATTTATAGAGGCGCTGAAGCAGGATAAGATCACCGCCGTTTACGGCGCCGCGCACGGTATCAAGGGTATTCTCAACGAGGATTTTTACGATATCGGGCAGGAGGACATGGATGAACTGTTACTGCTTAAAAACACTCCTTCTTCGAGTTTGGGTTCCGTAAGATACAAATTAAAGGATCCCGAACTTGACGATACCGACTACAGGCGTATTCTGGAAGTTTTCCAAAAGTACAACATCAGATACTTTTTCTATAACGGCGGCAACGATTCGATGGACACCTGCAATAAGGTCAGCAAGTTCCTGATGAAGGCGGGCTACGCCTGCAACGTCATCGGTGTGCCGAAGACTATCGACAACGACCTTTACGGCACCGACCATTGCCCCGGATACGGCTCTGCCGCAAAATACGTCGCGACGACGCTGATGGAATTAAACCTCGACGCCAAAGTCTACGACAAAGGACAGGTGGCAGTCGTCGAGATAATGGGAAGGAACGCCGGCTGGCTGACCGCTGCCGCGGCGCTTGCGGGATACAAGGATCTCGGCGCCGATCTTATATATCTTCCCGAAGTTCCTTTCTCGGTGGACAAGTTCCTTTCCGACGTCAAACGCGTCATGGAAGCCAACAACGGTAAGTGCATCGCCTGCGTTTCCGAAGGTATCCGCGATAAGGACGGCAATTTCATCGTCGAGACTCTTTCCAGCGCCAAGGCGAAGGACGGTTTCGGTCACACCCAGCTCGGCGGGCTCGCCATTCAATTGAGCGACCTCGTCAACCGCACGTTCGGTGTCAAAGTCAGAGGTATCGAATTCAGTCTCATGCAGCGCTGCGGCGCCCACCTTGCCTCGGGCACCGACATAAAAGAGGCGTTCGAAGCGGGCAGGAAGGCTGTAAAAGCGGCTTGCGCCGGTCAGACCGACAAGATGGTGGCTTTCGAAAGGGATATGTCCTCCGGCAGCTACAAATGCAAGTACAAGCTCATTCCCGTTTCGCTCGCCGCGAATACCGAAAAGAAGGTCCCGACGGAGTGGATAACTCCCGACGGCACCGGGCTTACGAAGGAATATATCGAGTACGCGCTGCCGCTTATTCAGGGCTCCTCGAAGTCTCCGCTCGAAGACGGGCTGCCGAAGTTCGCAAACCTCAAAAAGGTTAAGGTAGAAAAGAGGTAACGGGTGACTGTTTCTAAGCGCAACAAAATTATTGCCGTCGCGGTCGCGGCGGCGATAGTGGTCGCGCTGGCGCTCGGACTCGGGCTCGGTTTGGGACTGAAAGCGGGAAAACCGGAGCTTCCTTCGGTTGTCGTTTCGCTGACGGGAGAGCCGGGTTACACTATAATTCTGTCGTGGGACGACGTCTCTGCGGACAGATACATCGTCGAGTACGAATACAACGAATACGCTCCCGGAGAAGTACACTCCGTCGAAACGGAGGAGCTTTCGGTGAGAGTGGAGCGCGTAAAAGGGCTCTTTCGTTACCGCATAACGTCGGTAAAAGGCGAGAAATCAAACACGGGGGAGTGGAAAATTTATTCCGTCCCTCCGCTTACGCTTCCATCCATCGAACCCTTTTCGATGATAAGCGACGGAAAGGGGTCTTTCACAGTCGACGAAAGCACGCTGAAAGCCGTAGAGTACCGTTTCAAGGGCGAATTGAGAACGGTGACGCTGTACGAAATAGGGGTACTTGCCCCCGGCGAAGAGGGACTTCCCGAAGTCGAAAGCATTACGCTTTCCGATTTGAAAGGGTGGAAATTGGCGACCTCCGGCGCCGGAGAATGGCGCGTCTATATCCGTCCCGCATTCTATATCGGGATAGGTTCGGTAGACGCCTTCGACGAGGAGCTGGACAAGCTGTATACCCGTTACGCCCCCTTTACCGTCATCACGGTGACGGCGGGCTGAACATTGAAATTTTTCCGGGATAGCGGAAATGACGATAAAATCGGAGAGGATATCGGGGAAATATCGGAAATTTATCGGAGATAAACGTATTCAATAATTATGCTGAGGACAGATTTAAGAAATATTGCGATAATAGCGCACGTCGACCACGGCAAGACTACCTTGGTGGACGCCATGCTGAAACAGGGGGGAGTGTTCCGCGATAACCAGGTTGTCGAAAACTGCGTCATGGACTCCAATCCGTTGGAGCGGGAAAGAGGAATAACCATACTCGCAAAGAACACCTCGTGCATGTATAACGGCGTCAAGATAAACATCGTCGACACCCCGGGACACGCCGATTTTTCGGGTGAGGTGGAGCGCGTTTTAAAGATGATAAACGGCGTCGTCTTGCTGGTGGACGCATATGAAGGACCGATGCCGCAGACAAGGTTCGTGCTGCAAAAAGCGCTGGAAATGAACCATAAGGTAATTATTTGCATCAATAAAGTCGATAAACCCGACGCAAGGCTTCATGAAGTCGTCGACGAGGTGTACGAGCTTTTGATAGATCTGAATGCCTCCGACGAGCAGCTGGACAGCCCCATCGTTTATTGCTCGGGGCGCGCGGGAGTGGCAAGTTACTCCCCGAATGTGCCGGGAGTCAACTTAAAACCGCTCTTTGAAACGATTCTGGAACACATCGACCCGCCTAAAGGAGAAGAGGACGCTCCCCTTCAGGTGCTGGTCAGTTCCATCGATTACAACGACTATGTCGGAAGGATGGCGATAGGCAGAATAGAGCGCGGAGTAATCCGCCAGAATACCGAAGTCGCCGTATGTAATTATCACGACCCCGGCACGGTCACCCGCGCCAAAGTCACAAATATCTATCAATTTGCGGGCTTGAACAAAATCCCCGTCGAGACGGCGAAAGTAGGCGACATAGTCTCTTTCAGCGGCATCGAAAATATCACCATAGGCGAGACGGTCACCGCACCCGAAGCGCCGGAGGCGCTCCCGTTCGTCAAAATTTCGGAGCCCACCCTCCAGATGATGTTTTCGGTCAACGACTCTCCGTTTGCGGGAAGAGAAGGAAAATTCGTCACCTCAAGGCATCTGAGAGCGAGGCTGTACAGGGAGCTTCTGCGCGACGTATCGCTGAAAGTGGAGGATTCGGGAAAAGCCGATTCTTTCATCGTTTCGGGACGCGGCGAAATACACCTTTCGATATTGATAGAAAACATGCGCCGCGAAGGGTACGAGTTCCAGGTCTCCACTCCCAAGGTCATCACAAAGATTATCGACGGCGTCGTTCAGGAACCGCTTGAAAGAATGTATATCGACGTGCCGCAGGAATTTGTCGGCACAGTCATGCAGGACATGGGCAGACGCCAGGGTGAACTCAAAAACATGACGCCGATGAACTCGCGCGTAAAGTTGGAGTTTGTCATCCCGGAACGCGGACTTTTGGGATACCGAAGCGACTTTTTGACTGAGACGCGCGGCGAAGGTATAATGAACGGAGTCTTTGAAGGCTACACTCCGCAAAAGGGGACGATGCCACGTCGTCCGTACGGCGCGTTGGTGGCGTTCGAAACGGGAGAAGCCTGCACATACGGGCTCTTCAACGCCCAGGGAAGGGGAACGCTTTTCATCACCCCGGGCACCGAAGTTTACGCGGGTATGGTGGTAGGATATTCCCCTAAGCAAGAGGACATCTCCGTCAACGTCTGCAAGAAAAAGCATGTCACCAACATGCGCGCGGCGGGCTCCGACGAAGCGCTGCGCCTGGAAACGCCGAGGATATTGTCGCTCGAAGAGTGCATCGAGTTCCTGGAACCCGATGAGATGCTCGAGGTGACGCCGAAGAACCTCAGAATCAGAAAAAAAATCCTTAACCACGAGCTCAGGATGCGCGAGGTTATGAAAGAAAGAAGGGGATGACCCCGGGAGGAAACATGGACGCCGTATTGGAATTTTTAAACTCCGGCAACAACCTTTGGTACGTCGTGGGCGGCGTAGCGGCGGTGGTGCTTTTAATAGTCGTCGTCGCCGTAACCGCGAGCGCTTCCAAAAAGAAAAAGCGCTCTCACGGGAAAGAGGAGGCGCCCGAAGCGCCGGAGGCTCCGGCAGAAGCGCCCGGAGGGGAAAGCGACGAGTTTGACCAAATTGATGTCGACAACATGATTTTGACCCCCGAGGAGGAAATTCCCGAGTCGGCAAACGAAAATTTCACGATGCGTCTGCCGGTGAAGTACAATTCTTCCGACGTCGATTCCGTCGTCGTCAAGCCCGTCAGGAAGAAGGCGCCGGTCAGACCCGAGCCTGCTCCCGAGCCGGAGCCCGCGCCCGACGTCAGGGAGAGCTCGTTTAAAGAGCACGTCTACTCTCCCGAGGCGGGGAAGCGTCCGGGCACCGTTCAGATCTACATAGACGGCGGCGGCAAGTACCGCTTCCGTTTCAAGACCTCCAACGGAGAAACGGTGGGGCACTCCCAGGGCTACACGACGAAATCGGCTTGTAAAAGCGGCATAAAAGCGGTGGAAAACGCCGTCAAAGTCGCCTCCGTCATCGATTCGACAAAAGAGGAATACGCCTCCGCTATCGGAAGAGCCGCGTTCGTCGTCTACCGTGACCGCGAACAGAAGTTCCGTTTCAGGCTGACCGCTTCGAATACTTCGAATATTCTCGCTTCGCAGGGGTATACTTCAAAGGTCAATTGCATAAACGGCACCAAATCGGTGACAAATGTCGCTCTGTTCCACAACGTGGTGGACGATACGCTGAAATCGAAATAAGCCGTTCGTCATATATTTTCACGATACTTTTTCGGATTGCGCTACGCCTGCGGTTTATCGCTTCAGAGCGATAAACCGATAAGGTGTGCCTTGTTTTTCTCTTCCGCCAATATTCGGTATTGACTTTATCGAAATATTGATTTATTATAATAGTAAACAGATATACAGTGCGGAGGAGGGCTTTTGGAGATTGTCGTCCTGGACGGATATTGTTTAAACCACGGCGACCTCGATTGGAGCGCGTTCGAGGCGTTGGGTTCTTTTAGCGTCTATGACAGGACTCCTTACGACAAAATCGTCGAAAGGATGGGCTCCGCGGAGATAATGATAACCAACAAATGCATTATCGACGAAGGGGTGTTGGAAAAGCTTGAAAACCTCAGATACATCGGCGTTTTGGCGACAGGCTACAATAATATCGATGTGTCGGCATGTAAAAGGCGCGGCATAGTCGTTACGAACGTACCCTCTTACAGCACCGAATCGGTGGTGCAGAGCGTCTTCGGACTGATACTCGAACTTTATATCGGAATCGGCAGTCAGTCGGCTTCCGTCAAGAGGGGAGATTGGGCGAAAGCCCCCGACTTTTGCTATTATCCGATGGGACTCAGAGAGCTTTCCGGCAAAACGCTCGGCATAATAGGGTACGGCTCGATAGGAAGAAGGGTGAAGGAAGTAGCCCTGGCTTTCGGCATGAAAGTGATAGTCAACACCAGGACGAAAAGAGTCCCGGAGGACGGTTTCAGGTACGTGACGCGGGAGGAGTTGTTTTCCGAGTCGGATATTGTCACTCTCCATTGTCCGCTGACCGACGAAAATAAAGGTATGATTAACTCGGCTGCCATCTCGCTGATGAAGCCGGGAGCTATAATATTAAACACGGCAAGGGGCGGATTGATAGTCTCCTCCGAGCTTTGCGAGGCGCTGAAAACGGGACGGATCGCGGGCGCGGGGCTGGACGTTGCCGAGCGTGAACCGCCCGCGGCGGACGATCCGTTGATCGCCCAACCGAACGTTATAGTAACTCCGCACACAGCCTGGGCAACGCATGAGGCTCGGGAGAGGCTGATGAAGAAAGCCGCTCTCAACCTCGAAGCGTTCCTGAAAGGCACCCCCTTGAACGTCGTTTAAGGAAAAATAAGAGGATCGAACCATGGTAAAAATCGCAATAATCGATCTGGGAAGTAATTCCGCAAGACTTGTCATCGCCGACATTATGCCGACGGGGCACTTCATGGTCATAGACGAGCTGAAAGAGCCCGTCCGTCTCGCGCAGGACATGGAAATCGACGGCTTTTTGCGTCCGATCAGAATGCAGCAGACGATAAAGACTTTGAAGACTTTCCGCACGCTCTACGAATCGCACGGCGTCGCCAAAGTCTTTGCGTACGCCACCGCGGCGGTCAGACACGCCAAAAACCAGAAGTCCTTCATCGACGAGGTACAGAGCGCCTGCGGAATAAAGCTGCAGGTATTGTCGCAGGAAGAGGAAGCCACATTCGTTTATCAGGGCGTTATCAACTCGATGGACGTGCCGAAGGGACTCATTGTCGACATCGGCGGCGGCTCCACTAAGATGATATACTACAACAGGCGGCTGATGATAGCGCAGGACACTTTGCCGTTCGGCGCGGTCACTCTGAGTGAAAAATTCAACAAGCACGCTTCCCCCGAAGAGGCGCAGAACGCAATTGTGCAATATGTGACGGAGCACCTTGAACAGCTGCCGTGGCTTAAAGAGCTCGACCCCGAAACCAAGCTTATCGGGGTAGGCGGAAGCCTCAGAAATCTCGGAAAGATCAGCAGGCGTCTGAAACGTTATCCGCTCGACATGGCGCACAACTACCATATCCCGTTCACCGAGTTCGAGACTATCTACGACACCATAAAGCCGCTGCCGCCCGAAAAATTGGTGCGGATAAAGGGGCTTTCCAGTGCGCGTGCGGACATCTTCCCCGCGGCGCTGTCGGTCGTCGAAGCCATTAAAAACCATGTGCCGCAATTCGAAGAGATAGTCATCTCCGGCGCCGGACTCAGGGAGGGCGCGATGTTCCGTTATGCCTGCCCGTCGGTTTCCGAAAAGCCGATAAGCGACATAGTCGGACACTCCATATATACCCTTTTACACCATTTCGATATGAACATACAGCATGCGGAGCATGTGTTCGACCTTTCGATGCAGCTGTTCAGACAACTGAAAGTCATACATAAGCTTCCCCGCCCGTACGTCAAGATCCTGCGTGTGGCGAGCATGCTCCACGACATCGGGCAGGCACTGAAATTTTACGACCACCACAAGCACTCGATGTACATCATATTGAATTCCAACCTCTATGGAATTCCGCAAAAAGACCTCATTATGGGCGCAATCGCGGCGGCACTCCACTACAAAGACGGTCTGGAGCAGCTCGACTGCCAGAAGTACCTCGAATTGCTGACGGAAGAGGAGATAGCGGCAGTCAGAAAACTCGGGGTCATCGTCAGGATAGCCGAATGCTTCGACCGCAGCTGCGGCGGAGTCATCGTCGGCATCACCTGTGACGTACTCGGCGATTCCGTTATAATGAAGACGAAGTCCGAAGGCGATTGCACCCTCGAAATAAAGGACGCTCTCGGCGCTCTCGGCGAATTCAAACGCGCCTTCAAAAAGAATCTGGAGATTTTGTAATGCGCGTATTGCTGGCGTCAAACTCCCCGAGAAGGAGGGAGCTTTTGCGCTCGCTCGTCCCCGAGTTCGACGTCGAAGCCTTCCCCGCGGACGAACGCTTTTCGGGGAAAACCCCGGAGGAGACCGTCTCGGAAATCGCCCGGAGGAAACTCGTGGCGGCAAAGGAAATGTTTTCCGATTACGACCTTGTGATCGCGGCGGATACGTTGGTTTATATGGACGGGAAATACTACGGAAAGCCCGTTGACGCTTCGGACGCAAAGCGTATGCTGAAAGAGCTTTCGGGAAAGACCCACACCGTATATTCGGGGCTTGCCGTCATGAAAAGCGGCGCCTTTTTATATGCGACAGAAGCTACCGATGTCTCCTTTAAAAAGCTTTCCGAGGAGGAGATAGACGGCTATCTTAACTCCCATTCCGTATTGGATAAAGCGGGCGCTTACGCCGTGCAGGACGGAGTGGTTGTCAAAGGTTATAAAGGAAGTTACACCAACATCGTGGGACTTCCGATAGAGAAGTTATCGGCTCTGACGGGGCTCCCCTCAGAACTTCCGGAGGCTCCGCCGGATATCGAAAAGTATTAATCAAGGTATCCGAATACGGCTTTTCGGGTGCCTGAACACAAACATCGTATGCTTAGGAAGAAACGGCTATGCAGACCAGAAAATTCGTAATAGACCCGGGCAGCGCATTTGTTACGTTATACGGCGACGCATTGATTTACCGCGAACCGAATGTCGCCGTCGTAAGACGGGGCAGAATGACGGAAGTTTTGGCTTACGGCGAGGAAGCCGCCAATATGCGTACGCTTCCCGATCACTCCGTGCTCTCCCGCCCGGTGCAGGGGGGTATAGTCAAACAGCCCGACGTCCTCGGTCTCGTCCTCAAAAAAATCTTCGAAAAGTACATTCCGCAAAATCTGTTCAAGGCGGTGGAGCTGTACGTGCCCGTTCCGGCGGGACTCAGCATCGTCGAGAGGGAAAACCTCGAAAAGGCGGTGGCTTCCGCAGGATACAGGGACGTCACGCTTATCGAAACGCCGCTTTGTTTTCTGCCGCGGTTCGACGGCGGAGATACAATGGTTGCGGTCTTCGGGGCGGGCGTAACCGATGTCGGGGTAGTAAATTCCGAAGGTATCGTCACCGCTTCCACCGTAGATATCGGCGGCGACGCGCTGGACGAAAAGATAAAGGGCGTACTCCTTCAAAACCGCAACTTCAAGATCGATTCCGCGGCTGCGGAGCGGTTGAAGAAGGCGATAGGTTCCTTATACACCGTTGACACCTCCGCCGTTTCGGTGATAGGTCAGGATATTTTGGATCTCAGAAGCAAGTCGATAGAGATTTCCGCCACGCAGATAGCCCCCGCGATACATTATTGCTATTCGCGGATTCTGGACATTTTAGAGACCACTCTTGCCTCTCTCCCTCGCGGGAAGCAGGAAGAGGTCAGGTCGAACGGACTGTACATAGCGGGCGGCGGCGCCGGGATGAACGGGCTGGGGGATTATCTCCAAAGAGGGCTCCGTATCCCCGTCACGATAGACCCCGACTACGAGACCGCCATGGTAAAATATCTTGCAAAGCTGATTTCCTCCGACAAATTCGCTCAGCTGCTGCGCGCCGTCGGGAAGTAAGCTTTTTAAAGCCGGCAATCGGTTTCCGCCCGAAAAGGGCGGATTTTTTTGTTTTAGAGTAGCGGCGTCTTTATTATGAAACAGGCTTTCAGCCTGCGCGGTACGGATTTTTGAAAAGTCGCCGAAAGCGCTGCAAGAAGGGTGCGCCGCCCGAAGGAGAACGGAAATTCGCTTAATTTGGGTATTTACATTTTCTGCTTCTCATTATATAATAAAACCGATGAAGATCAAATCGTTCAGGTACGGGATCCACCCGGAGGAGAGGAAGGACATATCGAAGAGCATGGCAATAGAGGCTTTGGCTCCCGGTAGTCTGTTGAAAGTGCCGCTCAACCAGCACATCGGACGCCCCGCAAAAGCAGTGGTCGCTCCCGGCGACGCAGTCAAAGAGGGACAGCTTATTGCCGAGGCGGACGGCTTTGTCTCCGCAAATATCCACAGCCCCGTTTCGGGCACCGTGATAAAACGTGAAACACTCCGCAATTACCTTGGTACAAAGACGGAGTGTATTTTTATTGAAAACGACTTCAAATACGTCAAAGATTACCTTCCTCCCGCCGAAAAGGAAAGAAGCGCGCTTATCAAACGCGCGCGTGAAGCAGGGATAGTCGGCATGGGCGGAGCGGGCTTTCCGCTGGACGTCAAACTCTCCCCCAAAGGGGAAATACGGACTCTTCTTATAAACGGTTCGGAGTGCGAGCCGTACATCACCGCGGACTATCGGTTAATGGCGGAGCGTGCCGAAAAGATAGTGCGTGGCGTCGAATATTTAAAAATCGCGGCGGGTGCCGAAAACGCCGTAATAGGTGTGGAAGCCAACAAAGCAGACGCTTACGCTGAACTGATGAAGTATGTATCCGGGGACATAACCGTCGAGATGCTGAAAACGAAATACCCTCAAGGGGGTGAAAAGCAGCTCATTTACGCGCTGACCAAAAAGAAGGTGCCCGCGGGAAAGCTTCCCGCCGATATCGGTTATCTCGTTTCCAATGTGGCGACGGCTTATGCGATGGCGGAGGCTGTCGAGGAAGGAAAACCGCTGATAGAAAGAATAGTCACCGTCTCCGGACTCGCGGTAAAGAAGCCTGCCAACTACTCCGTGAGGATCGGTACCTCTTTCAGGGAATTGAAGGAGGCTTCCGAGGCGGAGGACGACTTCGTAAAAGCCATTGCCGGCGGACCGATGATGGGAGTGGCGCTCCACTCCGTCGATTTTCCCGTCACCAAGACCTCGGGCGCGCTGCTCCTTCTGACAGAAGAGGAGATCCGTTCGATAGAACCGACGCCCTGTCTGAATTGCGGAAGGTGCGCCAATGTCTGTCCGATGTCACTTCTTCCGATGAAAACGGACGCGTTGATACTCGCCGATAAAATAGATGAGTGCAGGGCGTACCATCCCGAACTTTGCATAGAGTGCGGGTGCTGCGCATATGTCTGTCCCGCCAAGCGCCCGCTGGTACAGTCCCAGCGGCTCGCAAAAAAGCTTATCCGCGAAAGGGGGAAATAGTCCGTGCAGGGAAACACGTCGAAAAAGCTGTTGGTGACCTCCTCCCCTCATGTGGGCAGTCCGCTTACGACAAAGCGGATAATGCTCCATGTCATAATCGCGTTGAGTTTTCCGCTGACAGCCGGGGTGGTGCTTTACGGGCTCTACTCCCTTCTGGTGGTGGCGCTTGCGACAGGAGCCGCCGTTTTCGGCGAGTGGCTCTACAATAAGATAAGAAGGAAGCCCGACACCGTATCCGACCTTTCTGCGGTCGTTACCGGCATGATCTTGGGATTGAATATGCCGCCGACGGTGGCGTTCTATGTGCCTGTCGTAGGAGGGATAATAGCGACGATGTTTGTCAAAATGCTCTTCGGCGGACTGGGCAAAAACTTCGCGAACCCCGCCGCCACGGCGAGAGTGTTCCTGCTTCTTGCATGGGGCACGCAGATGATGAACTTCGTAAATCCCGTCGACTACGGAGCCTTCACGGCGGAAAACTTCTTTATGGGATTTACCGCCGATTCCGCCTACGTCACCTCGGCGACGCCGCTTGCGGCGATAAAAAGCTCCGCCCTGACGGGCGCCCCGGGAACCGATCTGATCTCCCTCTTTCTCGGAACCATCGGCGGGACGATAGGGGAGACTTGCAAAATCGCGATAATCTTGTCGGCGGTCTACCTCATAATATTCAGGATAATCGATTGGAAGATCCCTGCAGGGTACTTCCTCTCCGTCGCTCTCTGCAGCCTCGTGTTTTACAAAGAGGGCTGGAATTATATATTGCCGTCGCTGCTGTCGGGCGGAGTGATGTTTGCGGGCGTATTCATGCTGACGGATTACACCACTTCTCCGGTGACGAGGGCGGGAGTGTGGATTTTTGCTGTAGGAGCGGGCATCCTGACGGTACTTATCCGCCGCTACGGAGGTATGAACGAAGGAGTCAGCTTTGCGATATTATTGATGAACCTGTTGACTCCGCTGATAGACAAAGCTACGAAACCGCGTCCGTTCGGTTACACCAAACCAAAAAAGCAAAAGGAAGGGGCTCATGACGGCGAAAATAAATAAGGAAAGCCTTAAAATCGTATTGAGCCTTGCTCTTATCGCCTTTGTGGCGGCGCTTTTGCTTGCCGTCGTCAACTACTTCACCGCAGTCGACGAAGAGGCGGAGCTGAAAGCCGCCATCGCCGAGGCGTACCCGGACTCCGAATTGAGTGAATTGGACGCCTCCGGTTTTACTCCGCTTTCGGGTACGACGCTGACTGCCGCATACCGCGCGGAGGACGGTGCTTACGTTTTCCTTACGCACGTAGCAAAAGCCAACAGGATAGGCTACTCCGCCGACGGGGTGTCGCTTATTACGGTGATACGGGAGGGGAAGATAATAAAGGTGGTAGGTTACAGCCACTCGGAAACGCCGGGGCTCGGAGCAAACGCCTTCGAAGAGGAATATTTAAGTCAATACGCCGGCGTAAATACATGCGACATCGTCATTCCCGCCGACGGTTCCCTAGGGATTCCGGATCTCGCCTCCGGATTCACCCCGGAAAAGGTCACCAGCGCCACCTACACCACCAACGCCGTCTTTGCTTCCGTCAAAGGCTCCGTCGCCGCCTATAACTATTTCGAGGGAGGTTCCGATGAATAAGCAAAAGTTTTTGGAAACGTTGGAACCGCTGACCAAAGGCGTATTCAAAAACAACGCCACTTTCAGGCTGGTGCTCGGCACATGTCCCACGCTGGCGGTGACGACCGCAGCAGTCAACGGCTTGTCGATGGGGCTTGCGACGATGTTTGTGCTGGTTTGCAGCAACGCGATAATCTCGATGCTGAGGAACTTCATTCCGAGGAAGGTAAGGATCCCGGCGTATATTCTGGTCATAGCCACCTTCTCCACCCTGGTAGAGATGATAATGCGCAAATTCCTTCCCGATATGTACGAGACGTTGGGACTCTTCCTTTCCCTTGTCGTCGTCAATTGCATATTGCTTGCGCGCGCCGAAAGCTTCGCCTCGCTGAATCCCGTTCTTCCGAGCGTAATGGACGGCTTGGGAATAGGCTTGGGATTTACGTTCTCGCTTACTCTTCTAGGACTGGTCAGAGAGTTTCTGGGCACCGGCTCCTTTTTCGGTATAAGAATAGAACCGCTTATCGAGGCGGGACTTCCGATGACGATATTCGTGCTTCCCGCGGGCGGATTTATGGTCTACGGCTTTATGATGGTCATATTCAACGTGGTGGTGAAAAGCATTGAAAATGCCGTCGGAAGGAGAAAATCCTGCTCTTCCGAATCCGTCGGCGCAGAAGAAGAAATTATTGATGAAGACAAGCTTTCGGATACCGAAAACGATAATATGGAAACCTTAAAAGCGGAAATCGTTCATGCATCGACGATCGAAGGGGGTAAAGAATAATGCCGTACGTTCTCCTTATCGTCATCAACGCCGTGTTTGTCAACAACTTTGTACTTTCCCGCTTTTTGGGGATTTGTCCTTTCCTCGGAGTCAGCAAAAAGACGGAGACGGCTCTCGGCATGGGGCTTGCGGTAATCTTCGTCATGGGAGTGGCGTCGGTCATCACTTATGCGATAAATCTCGCGCTTGTTGCCTTCGGAATGGAGTATCTCCAGACGATAGTTTTCATACTCGTAATTGCGGCGCTCATACAGCTTGTGGAAATCTTCGTCAAGCGTTTTTCGCCCTCGCTTTACAGCGCTCTCGGGGTCTATCTTCCGCTGATAACCACCAACTGCGCCGTCCTTGGCGTAGCGATAATGAACGTTACCGAACTATCCGAAGTCAACGTCCTTTACGCATTCGTCAACGGCGTCGCTTCGGGCATCGGATTTACCATTGCCATATTGATTCTTGCGGGCATTCGCGAGAAGATGGAGACGGCGGACATTCCCGCCGCGTTCAAGGGCTTTCCGATAACGCTGCTTGCGGCGTCCGTCATTGCGATGAGTTTTGCGGCGTTCTCGGGGCTTAGTTTTTAAGAGGTCGGGCGATGTTGTTGGAGATGAGTGTTGCGTTACAAATAATCCTGCCGGTGGTGTTGCTGACTGCTCTCGCGGCGGTGTTTGCCGTATTGATAGCCGTTTGCAGCGAAAAATTCGCCGTCAAGCGCGACGAAAGGGTGGAGGAAATCACCTCTCTTCTTGCGGGAGCCAATTGCGGCGGCTGCGGTTATCCCGGGTGCGACGGCTTTGCCGAAGCATTGGTAAAAGGGGAGGCGGAAGTCGGCAACTGCGGACCGACGTCCAAAGAAAACAAGGCGAAAATCGCCGGGATTTTAGGGGTCACCCCCGAAGAAATAGTCATCGTGAACGCCTGCCGCGGCGGCAATAAATGTAAAGAAAAATACGACTACCAGGGTTACGGCGACTGTGCCTCGGCGGAGCTTCTTGCGGGAGGCACAAAACTTTGTGCTACCGGGTGTATGGGGCTCGGAAAATGCGTTTCGGAGTGTCCCGAATACGCCGTCAACATCGTGGACGGAGTGGCTGTCGTCGACCGGGAAAAGTGTGTGCAATGCTCCCGCTGTGTGCGTTTCTGCCCCAAGCATACCTTAAAGCGGCTTCCGAAAAGCGCCGTTTACTATGTTGCCTGCTCCAATCCCGCGAGAGGGAAAGAGGTGCGGGACGCCTGCGAAGCGGGCTGTATCGGCTGCGGACTTTGTTCAAAAAACTGCCCCGAGGGCGCTATACGGATGGAGAACAATCTCCCCGTATTCGATTACGACAAGTGCGTTGCCTGCGGAGTGTGCGCCGAAAAGTGCCCCTCGAAGTGCATTCTCTCATTAAAATCCGAAAAAACGGCGGAGTGATATCTGCCGGAAGTTTGCCGCCGCGAGGTTTGTCGGCGCGACTGATGGTCATAGCAAGTCTTATTCCTGCGCGGCTTGCCGCAAAGAAAGAGCCTGCGGTGGCGCTGAGGACGGAGTAAGAAGCAGCACTTATAGCGGAGCCCGCCTTCTTCGGCGGGCTCTTTTCAAATGCATACCCTTTTTTCGTCGGAATGTTATCGCCGTGAGGCGGCTTTAAATTTCGGTTTTAATTTCTGCTTGTTCCTCGCTATTTATGCGCTCCTTATAGAACTTCCCGGCAAACGCCAGCGGAACGACGGCAAACAGTGAAATTATCGCCCCGACAAGGTAAATGTATTCGTTCGGGATGAACTCCATACCCGCTTCGCCCTCAATTTGAATGCCCGAAAGCTTGATGACCGGGGTGGCGATGACGGAACCCAATACCATCGGGATCAGCACGAAAAAGACTATTCTCACCCCTTCGAACTGACCTTTCGAGTCCTTCGGGTACAGCGCCTTCGCCCACACCGTAGTAGTCTGAAGGATGACGACGTAGCCCGTTCCGACAAGGAACACTCCTAAAATAAGCGGGATATTCTTGGCGGCGAACGCTTTAGAGGGGTCGACGGAGTCCGGGTCGACGATGAAGAAGATCCACAAAAGCCCTGCAATCGCCACCGCTATGGCTATGAGGCAGACGAGAGGGGTCTTTTTCTTGTTTATCAAAAATACCGCCGGGATGACCATCAGCATTGCAAGAATGAGTCCGACACCCTGCAAAAGTCCCATGTCGCCTTCGTTGAAACCGAGGTAGTGGAGCATGTAGTTGCCCATGTGAGCAAAGTAGACGTTGAAGCCGATGAAAAAGAGGGCGACGGTGATATTGACTGTGACGAGCTCCTTTTGTGAAAAGAACTTTTTGAAGTTGAAAACGGAAGCGAATTGCTTCCAGAACCCGCCTTCGACATTGGGAGCTAGGGATGGATCGTCGCGCATGAACAGGAGAGCGACTATTCCGAACAAAATCACAAGCCCGCCCATAACTATGAAAAGCAGCATGTAATTTTCTTCGTCGCCGATGAGGGCTCCGCCGAGGAGCGTGCCGACAATGGTGCCGATGACCGGCTGAGTGGCGAGCGCCGCTCCGATCTGTCCGCGGTTACCTTCGCGCATCAGGTCGTTTGTCCAGGCGTTGAATCCGGCGTCGTTTCCCATCGAGCCGAAAAAGCTCATGACGGCGTCGGCGATGACGACCATGGCGGCGGCTACGGCGAGCTGTTCTTTCGGGATATATTCCGTCAGTCCGAAGGCAATCGTGCATATGCCCCAGATTATATAGCCCCAGGCGACGAAAGGTTTGCGGCTTCCCTTTCTGTCGGCGAGGGTGCCGAAGAAGAAGGTGGCAAAGGTGGTGGCAACCGCGCTGACCGCGACCATCCACGAAATTATCGACGGATCACGGGCGATTTTGGCGTAAATAAAGGTGTTGAACCATTGATTTTCGATATTCCAGCAAAGCTGTCCCGCGATCCCCAGTCCCCAAACAAGTATCCACGTTTTCAAGCCGATTTTTGCGGCTTTTGCCGTTTTGCTGCCGTCCATATGCGCCTCCTTGTTAACAAATCGGATAGAATGCGTCGCTTGCCTGAAATGCGTCGCTTACCGGCGGGATTTCCACGTGCCGTCGAAGAAAGCCCTTCCCATGCTTTAATGATATACCTTCGGCGGACGATAGTCAATACCCGTTCGGGGCGTAATACTTGACACCGCAATGAAGAATCGGGTATAATTTAATAAAATTTTGAAGAGGTGCTTATGAAAAAACCCTTTGTAGGCTTGGAAAAAGTCAAGGAAATCGCAGATGTCTACCCTACCCCCTTTCACCTTTACGACAAAAAGGGGATAACGGATAACGCCGTCGAACTTTACGATGCTTTTAAATGGAACGAAGGGTTCAAGGAATATTTTGCTGTCAAAGCCACCCCCAATCCCGCGATAATCAAACTTTTAAAAGGGCTGGGATGCGGAGTCGACTGCTCCAGTATGACCGAATTGATGATGGCGGAGAAATTGGGATTTAAAGGTGACGAGATAATGTTTTCGTCGAACGAAACTCCCGCTGCGGAGTATGCCTACGCGAGGATGCTCGGCGCCATAATAAATCTTGACGACATCACCCATATCGACTTTCTTGAAAAAGCATGCGGGATACCCGAAAAAATCTGTTTGAGGTACAACCCGGGCGGCGATTTCAAGATAAATAACGCGATAATGGGTTCCCCCGGCGACGCAAAGTACGGGCTTACGACGGAGCAGATGTTCGAAGCCGTCCGTATTCTTAAAGAAAAAGGAGTTAAAAGTTTCGGCGTGCACGCCTTCCTTGCCAGCAACAACATCGAAAACGAGTACTATCCCGTGCTTGCGGGGACGCTGTTTAAGCTTGTAAGGGAACTTCACGAGGCGACGGGAGCTTCCTTCGACTTTGTCAACCTCTCCGGAGGGATTGGCGTTCCGTACCGCCCCGAACAGCAAAAAACCGATATTTATAAAATCTCCGCAGGCGTGAAAAAGCAATACGACGAGATCCTTGTGCCCGCAGGGCTCAGCCCCAAGATCTTTACCGAGCTCGGTCGCTATATGCTGGCTCCGTACGGCGGACTGGTAACGAAAGTGGTGCACTTCAAACACATCTATAAAGAGTACGCCGGAGTTGACGCCTGCGCCGCCAATCTCATGCGTCCCGCTATATACGGCGCGTATCACCACATCACCGTCCTCGGGAAGGAGAATGCTCCCGCCGATCACGTCTACGACGTCGTCGGAAGCCTTTGCGAGAACTCCGATAAGTTTGCCGTCGACAGGGCGCTTCCGAAACTCGACATCGGCGACTACCTCTTCATTCATGAAGCGGGCGCACACGGGCATTCGATGGGTTATAACTATAACGGAAAGTTGAGAAGCGCCGAGATAATGTTGAATGAGGACGGAAGTTTTACTCTTATCCGCCGCGCCGAGACGCCGAAGGACTACTTCGCGACTCTCGACATCTACCCCGAATTCAGATAATTTTTCGGCGGTTTATGCGTATAAATCCGGAGCGACTTAAAATTCATCCGAACGATAACCGATCCTGAGGAGAGGTGCAAAGCCTCTCCGATTTCGCCCGGGCGGAGGGAATTTAATCGGCAAAGCTCTGTTCATAGCCTGACAGAATGGAAGGGAATAAAAAATAAATATTTTACTCCTCTGAGGCATTATGGTATAATAAAGTAAAAGCCGGAGAGCTTCCTCCGGGCGAAAAGGAGACTGTTCCCAAAAAATGCGGCTTCAGGCTTCCGAAAGCCTTAAAACGGATCCCTGAACCGAATTTATCGGATAAGTTAAAGCGCGGGCTTTTAAAGGCAGCGTTAAACCGATATTGACCGCAAGGGAATATCGGTATATAATATTTCGGGAGGTTAACATGATAGAATCCGTATTGACAAGGCGCGGTGCCTCCGTCAAGAAAAAAGTGACGATCAAGACTCTTGTTTCGGTAGCGATTATCGCGTCGGCAGTATTGCTTCCCCAGCTTGTCCACTTAACCACGGGTGCCGCGGGCGGCGTAAAGTGGCTGCCGATGTATCTTCCGGTACTGCTTGGTGGCTGCCTTCTCGGATTCAAATGGGGGCTTTTGATAGGCATACTTTCCCCCGTCACAAGCTTTTTGATAACTTCCGCATTGGGCTCCCCGATGCCGGCATTGACAAGGCTTCCGTATATGATAGTCGAACTGATGGTGTTTGCCTCCGTTTCGGGGCTGTTCGGCGGAAAAATAATCGACAATAAGTGGCTCGCGTTCCCGGCGATACTACTTGCAGCGGTCTTGGGAAGAGCAGTTTTCCTTTTGATGACGTTTGCCCTCGAAAGTGTCTCCCCTCTAAGCTTCGCAACCGTTTGGGCACAGGTCACGGAAGGACTTTTGGGATTACTCCTCCAAGTCGTTCTGCTCCCCTTTGTTGTAATGCTTCTTGCCTCGTTAATGAAAAAAAATTAATTTTCTTCCCGCAAGAATAAAGTAAGAGAACTTTAATTGCTCGCTAAAATAAAACCTTATGAAGGAAGTTCGTACCCCGTACGAGCTTTTTTCATAAGGTAAGACCTGATGCGGGAATAAAATTACCATTTTTCAACCCGCGGCTAGGGGCATATTTCACGGCGCTTTCGGGCGAAAGAAACAAGTTTCCCACAGGGGCTCCCTTGATTGTATGTCTATACTA
>CALVTP010000027.1 GCA_944362765.1 uncultured Clostridia bacterium
TGAGGACAAGGGAGTTTACAAAGAAGTAAATGACCGCAGTCCGAATCATGAAGAAAGGGCGCAAGATGCGCCCTTATCCTCGGTTTGGTGGAGATAAGGGGATTCGAACCCCTGACCTATGCGTTGCGAACGCATCGCTCTACCAACTGAGCCATATCCCCATTAAATTCATAAAGGATTATATCAAACACTTTAAGCTTTGTCAAACATTATAAGTGATTTGAAAATAATAAAACTCCGCCCGCGGAGAGCAGAGTTTTATGCGGTAAATCGGTATCTTTGAAAAGCCGGTGAATTACTTCGGTTAAGCGTTGATAACTTCGGCACCGAAGGGCATTAAGGAAAGTTTGGCGAATTTGAAGCACTGTTTGCCAAAGGGAATACCGATGATGGTGATACACCAAATGATGCCGGCAAATACAAAACCGAGACAGATCGCAAATCCGCCGAATATTATCCAGATTACGTTCAAAATGGCATGCTTGCCGAAATCGGAATCGACGTCTTTACCGAAGGGCCAGATGACAAGACCGGCGATTTTGAAGCACTGCTTGCCAAAGGGGATGCCGATGATGGTGATACACCAAATGATGCCCTCGATGGCGTACGCAAGCCCCAGCCAAAATCCGGTTATCAGCAGCCACAGGATATTACCTATTGTTTTCATGGTTTTTTCCCTCCTAAGTTAGTATGATTATTTTATGCTCGTTTCGCCCGGTCGGAAGTGCTTTTAGCGATTTTAAACCGGAAAAGGCAACATACAGCGACCCGGCTCAAGTTACTTAATACTCGGAAAAGGTGCAGAATCAGCGCATCGCACCCCTCTCTTTAAGCGGAATACCCGGGCTCGGGTTCTCGCGTGCTCCCCTGTCCTATTGCAGCAAAAGCTTTTTGAACAGCAGCACCCAAACCAGGTCCACCCAGCCGAAGACAAGCCCGAAAAAGGTGACGATAATACTTACAACGAGACGCACGGTGCCGCCCTTTTTCATATACGTCGACCACCTGACGATTATCTCGACAACCCAGTTGACAAAGGGGATCAGCAATAAAATTATCTGAACCAAGCGGCTTTGTTTGTTGAACCAAGTCATTTTAATACCTCCTCGGATTATTAATTATATGATACCGCCGATTTGTTATTAAGTCAATATCCGAATTTGAAAGAGCCGCATCCGCGTTGCGGCTTTGCATTAACTCCGTCAGACATTCGGTAAAAAGCTTTCGCGCGCACCGAAAAGCAGCCCCGTAACACCCGAATTCGGAAAAATTCGTTGACATCGTTTCTCTTGCGGTGTAAAATATAAAAGAAATCAAAAAATACCTCAAAGGAGAGATTTTATGGCTTACGTAATCGATAAAGAACAGTGCATAGGTTGCGGCACGTGCGCCGATACCTGCCCCGTTTCCGCCATCTCGGCAGACGACGAAGGAAAGTATCAGATCGACGCCGACACCTGCCTTTCCTGCGGAGCTTGCGCGGGCGCCTGCCCCTCGGACGCAATCAGCGAGGAATAACCCGAAAGCGGCCCGGAGCCGCTTTTATTTTACCCTTTTTGCCTACAAAAAACCGATATCGGGCTCCCGAAACGGTGATTACGGATATCTGTTTTGATATTATGAAAATCAGAGCTTACGAGCCGCGCGACAAGGAAGCGCTCAGAAATATTTGTTCCAAGACGGCTCCTTCCTTCGATACCGATAAAAAACGCGACGCCCTTTTTGCGGCGTATCTCGACTACTACATCGATTCCGAGGGAGAGTATTGTTTTGTCGCCGTGAACGAAGCGGATATTCCGATAGGCTATGTGATTTCGGCACCCGACTATGACAGATACAATGCCCGCTTCTTTTCAAAAGAACTCCCCTATTCCGGAAAACTTTTCAGAAGCGACCCGAGGATATGGCTGTCACTGAAAGCGACGGCGATTTTCGTCCGCAAGCTGAAAAAGCGTTATCCCGCGCACCTTCATATCGACATTCTTCCGGAGGGGCAGAGAATGGGTATCGGCACTGCGCTTGTGGACAGACTGAGGGAAAAACTGCGTTCGGAAGGTGTTCCGGGAGTCTTTTTGATTTGCGGCGCAAAGAACGAAAAAGGGGTCAATTTTTATAGAAAATACGGATTCAAGGAAATTAAGAAGCTGCCGGGGAGCATAATTTTTGCAACAGAGACTTAAAAGCTCCCCCCTTTTTTACCCGGTCGGAAAAAGGCTAACGGCTCAGGAAAGTCCGAAAAAGCGATTAGACGCGCCGTCGGACACTCCGTACCGTCAAACTTCCCGACGAGGAACCGATACCGCATTCCCGGGGAGAGCCCGGCGTGGGGCGCCGACTATTTCGGGCGAATAATCATTCGTCGATTGTTCATTATCTTATCACTTTACTTTTTTTATATTATTTGTTATAATTATCGGAGTTCGTCTTATGATATATAAGGCAAATAAGTAGGTACAGGAATGGAAGGCAGACCCAATACAAAACGAATTATCTTCATTGTCATCGCCGCAATACTTCTTATCGTGTTGTTGGCGTTATTGATAACCAATTTGAACCGTTCGACGGTGGAAAAACTTTCTTACGACGAACTTCTGAAGAAAATCGATAACGGCGAGATAGCCGGAATTTATTTTACCGACTCCTATACAGTCAACGTACTGTATAAGGATGTAACGGACGAAAGAAATATTTCAAACTTCGAGCAAGGAAGATTCGCAAGCGCTACCTGTATTACTATTTACCGCGACGACCTCGTCAAGAGGATAGAGGAATACAACGCCGGTGCGGATGGCTCCGCAGGCACCGAAAATCTGCCGACTATCTGGCTGAACGGTCCCCAGAACAACTCGTTTTCCAGCTACATTTTCCCGATTCTGATGCTGCTGATTCTGGGCGGACTGGCTGTATACATGATCATAGTGATGAAACGGCAAGGCGGAGCCGGCGGCGCGTTGAGCTTCGGGAAAACCAAGTCCAAGGTTTCCGAAAACGTAAAAGTGCGCTTTGCCGACGTCGCCGGAGCCGAGGAAGAAAAACTCGAGCTTCAGGAGATCGTCGAATTCCTTAAATCCCCCAAAAAGTTCCGCGATGTCGGCGCGAGAGTGCCGAAAGGCGTCCTCTTGGTAGGTCCCCCCGGAACGGGCAAGACGCTGTTTGCGAAAGCCGTGGCGGGCGAAGCGGGAGTGCCGTTCTATTCCATTTCCGGCTCCGATTTCGTCGAAATGTTCGTAGGCGTGGGCGCCAGCCGCGTGAGAGACCTGTTCAATCAAGCCAAAAAAACTCAGCCATGCATAGTCTTTATCGACGAGATTGACGCCGTAGGCAGGAAAAGAGGCGCCGGGCTCGGCGGCGGAAACGACGAAAGAGAGCAGACTTTGAACCAACTCCTCGTGCAGATGGACGGATTCGAAGAAAACGAAGCCATCGTCATCATGGCGGCGACGAACAGAGCCGACGTTCTGGACCCCGCGCTGCTGCGTCCCGGCAGATTCGACCGGCAGATTTTCGTCAATCTTCCCGACGTCAAAGGGCGCGAAGCCATCTTTAAGGTTCACGCCAGGAATAAACCCATTTCTCCCGAGGTCGACTTTAAAAACCTTGCGCGTCTGACGACGGGCTTCAGCGGCGCAGATATCGAAAACCTTCTGAACGAGGCTGCGATAATTGCCGCTCGCGCGGGAAGAAGGGTCATCCAGATGAAAGACATTCTGGAGGGTATCAACAAGGTCATAGCCGGTCCGCAGAAGCGCTCCCGCGTCGTCACCGAAAAGGATAAGCGCATCACCGCTTACCACGAGGCGGGGCACGCCTTGGTGGGAAGACTCCTTAAAAATTGCGACGCGGTCCAGGAAGTTTCCATCATTCCGCGCGGCATGGCTGCGGGCTACACCATCTCCCGCCCGAAAACGGACGACTCCCACACTACCTTGTCACACTTGCAGGACACCATCGCCATGACAATGGGCGGAAGGGCCGCCGAGGCGCTTATTATAAAGGATATCACGACGGGTGCCTCGATGGATATAAAACAAGCCACTTCACTTGCAAGAAGCATGGTCACCGAATGGGGTATGTCCCCTGCTTTGTCCAACGTCTACTACGGCGGCGAGCAGGAAGTCTTTATCGGGCGCGACTACCAGACGCAGGCGAGCTACTCCGACGAAATCGCGGCGGTCATAGATACCGAGATAAGAAAAATCGTCGATACCGCCTATCAAAGAGCCTACGAAATCCTCGAAAAGAACGTCTCCATCCTTCACGCAATGGTGGAGCTCCTGTACGAACACGAAACCATCTACGGCGACGAAGTCGACCTTCTGATAGAAGGAAAATCGGCAAAAGAAGTCACCGAGTATATCGAAAAGAAGAAAGAGGATCGCGAGCGCGAAGCCCGGGAAAAAGCCGAGGAATCGGCAAGACGGGAGCGCGAGGCTCGCGAAAGAGCGGAAGCACTCAGAAAAAAAGCCAATCCCTTGGGAGACGCAAAGGCGCTTATCGTGCCCGAAAAAACGGCGGACAGCGCCGATGGCGCACCCGTAATCGAGATAAGGGAAGTGATCGAAAGCTCCGACGAAAACGCCGAAAGCGGCAAAGCCGAAGAGCAGGAAGGCGGTAAATCCGCTGCGGACGGGGACGAAAGCGACAAAACCGAGGAGAAGGAAGCAGAGCAAGCCTCCGAAGACGCTTCCGGAAAAGACGCTTCGGACACCTCGGACGCTTCCGAAGAAGTATCCGCTCCCGAAAAGGACGAGGATAAAAAATAAAATTCAGGGCGCCTTCGGGCGCCTTTTCCGTACGGAGGAGAGAAAGATGCTGGAAGTAGCCATCATCGGATTAGGTAACAGAGGCAGAATTTACGCCCACAACTTCACCGCGCAAGGCGCGAAGGTCGTAGCTATCTGCGAAAAAAATCCCGGAATGAACGCGTATATCGCAAAAAAATACGGCATTCCTGCCGACAAGGCGTTCCTGGACGAAAAAGACTTTTTCGGAGCGGGAAAGCTTGCGGACGCCCTGGTGATAGCCACCCAGGATCGGGATCACTACCGCCACGCCGTTCTGGGCATGGAGCTCGGGTATCACCTGCTGTGCGAAAAGCCCGTCTCCCCTACGCTCGGAGAATGTGAGGAATTGGAGCGGATGAGCCGCGAAAAAGGGCTTAAAATGGTGGTCTGCCACGTGCTTCGGTACGCCCCGTTCTACGACAAAATCAAACAGGTCATCGACTCCGGCGCCATAGGCGAAATCACCAACATCAACCAGACCGAAAACGTCGGGTATTGGCACTTCGCCCATTCCTACGTCAGAGGCAATTGGAGAAGAGAAGACGAGACCGGCCCTTCGATACTCGCAAAGTGCTGCCACGACCTCGACCTTTTCTATTACTATACCGGGGTACCCTGCGAAAGGGTGTACTCCGTCGGCGAACGCCGCGTCTTCCTTCCGGAAAACCGCCCCGAAGGGGCTCCCGATCGCTGCATGGACGGCTGCCCTTACGCCAAGACCTGTCCCTACGAAGTGTCGAAACTCTATTATAAACCGACATTGAAAACCATTCCCTGGCTTATAGGGCATGTCAAAGTCGTCACCGGCAAAGGTAACCCCACCAAAAAGGATATCGTCGAAGCGTTGAAAACTTCCCCCTACGGGCGCTGCGTCTACGCTTCCGACAACGACGTCGTCGAAAATCAGGTAGTCTCCTGCAAAATGGGGAAAGTCAACGCTACTTTGACAATGACGGCGCAATCGGCAAGGTGCTTCCGCCGCGTGCATATCATGGGCACCAAAGGCGAAATATTCGGACAGGATTCCTCCGGGCGCTTCAAATTGAATATCTGGGGAGAACTACCGAAAACCGTCAAAGTCAACAAAAGTATCGGACATCTCGGCGGAGATAAAGGTATCGTCTGCGACTTTATCGCACTGATGGAAAACGGCGAGATAACCCCCCGTCTTTCGATGATGGACAAGACGATAATGTCGCACAAAATGGCTTTTGCCGCCGAAGAATCCCGAAAGAGCGGTCAAGCCGTCGTCATCGACAACCAAAATAAGTGATCTGTTTCCGAAAGACGGCTCTCAGCCGCGAAGCCGACCCGACGAGGTCGGCTTTTTCCGTCTTTTGCCGAGAGGATGATTTTTTAAATTCTTCTCCGTTACTATTTAAAGGCGCTCCCGAATATACTTTGGCATGGATCTATACCTGTCGCAATTGTTGTTCGAACACGCAGCGGCGTGGGCGGAAATCGTTTCCGCCGTTGCCAAGTTCCCGGGCTATGCGGCGCTTGCAACGGGCGTCGTAATGCTGACGCTTTCAATAAAAAGAAGAGATGACGACGGAACCGGAAAAGCCGTCTACCTGATTTCGGGAGTGGCTCTTACCGTAATTGTCGTCTTCGTTTTGAAAGAGCTTACCGCAAGAAGACGCTTTATAGAGCTCGGTTCACCCGAAGCCTACTACGAAAATTTCGGCTTCGGTATGGGCGGGGACTCCTTTCCGTCGGGACACGTCGCGATGGCGGCTTCGGGGATATTTTTGGTGCCGGTGATAAAAGAAAAATATCGGAAACTTTTCCTCGCCGCCCTAATTATCTGGACGCTTTCGGCGGCGCTGGCGCGAATAACACTCGGGGCGCACTACTTTACGGACACGCTGGTTTCCTGTATCATTGCGTTTGCGATAAGCGAAATTTTAGGCTACTTTATATTGAAGAAAGGTTACCTTAACATAATAAATCGTTTTAAACAGGCAAAAGCACTGCGAACAAAAAGCCCGCGTAAAACGCGGGCTTAGCTGCCTTGGAAAATCAATGCGTCCGAGCTTTGACCAAAGCTTTCCCGGACGCCGCGGAAATTATTTTAATCCGTATTCCGCCTTGATCTCGGCTATTTTCACGGGACGGTTTTCCTTGACGGAGCGGGTCGCGGCAAGTCCTATCAGGACCGGCTGCAAGCCGTCGTCGACTCCGACTTCGACGTCGGTATCGTTTTCCACGGCTCTGACGAAAGCTTCTATTTCGGCGGTATATGCCGCCATATAGCGTTCAAGGAAGAAGTACTTCGGCTTTTCTTTGGTTACGCCGTCGGCATTCGAAAGCACCGCCGTGGAGTCGGTGTCGTTCATCACTTCCACCTGCCCCAGCGCTCCGAAAGCTTCCAGACGCTGATCGTAGCCGTATGCGGCGCGGCGGCAGTTGTTGATGACGGCGATGGCTCCGCCGGAAAGCTTCAGATTGACTATCGCGGTATCGATGTCGCCCGCCTTGGCGATTGCGGGATCTACAAGCACGGCGCCGGAGGCATAGACCTCTTCGACTTCGTCGCCGGAGATAAACCTCACCATGTCGAAATCGTGAATGGTCATGTCGAGGAAGATTCCGCCGGACACTTTAATGTAGTCGACCGGAGGCGCCGCGGGATCGCGTGAAGTTATCGAAAGAGTGTTAAGTTCTCCTATTTTTCCCGCTTTCACAGCTTCGCGAGCGGCGCGGAAGTTGTGGTCGAAGCGGCGGTTGAAGCCTACCTGGTATTTGAGCTTACTTCCTTTTAACGCCTCGACGACGGCTTTTATCTTTTCGACGTCGTGGTCTATCGGTTTTTCACAAAATACGTGTTTCCCGGCGGCGATAGCCTCCAACGAGATGGGGCTGTGGGTGTCAGTAGAAGAACAAATAAGCACCGCCCCGATCTCCGGATCCGACAATATCTTTTTATAGTCTTCATAGCACTCCGCTATTCCCAATTCCTTTGCCCAAGCGCGGGTGGCGTCGTTCATGAAGGGGTCGGCAATCGCCTTGACGGTGGCGCCCTTTACAAAGCGCATCACCGATTCGCCGTGTACTTTACCTATTCTGCCTGCTCCGATTATTCCTAATTTCAGCATATTGTTTCTCCGTTATTTTGATGATTTTTATGTTTTTAACGTACAATTTAAATTTTTGCCGTCTGTTTTATATATTTTCTCGCCTTTATGGCGTACTCCAACGGATTGGCGACGGCGGGATCCTGTTCCGCCTCGACTAAAAGCCAGCCGGTGTAATCGGAGGCGCCGATCACCTCGAAAACGGGAGCAAAGTCGATGGCTCCGTCGCCCGGCACGGTGAAAGTCCCCATTCTGACGCCGTCGAGGAAGGAAAGCCCTTTCGCTTTGACCTCGGCGATGACGGCGGGACGGACGTCCTTCAGATGAACGTGCTTGATCCGGGTGATATATTTTCTGAGAACGCGCATATAATCCTCTCCGCAATAGGCAAGGTGCCCGGTGTCATAGAGGAGGCTGACGGTATCGGGGTTTGTGTTTTCCATCATTCTGTCGATTTCGGCTTCGGTCTGAACGACGGTGCCCATGTGGTGGTGATAGGTAAGGCTGATGCCGTACCAGTCGCGGGCAATCTCGCCCAGGTGGTCAAGCCCGTCCAGAAACTTCGCCCATTCCTCCTCCGTCATGACGGGTTTGGCGCCGAATATGGGGAGCGGTTTGCCTTGGATGGAGCGGCTCTGTTCGCTGACTCCGACGACTTTTGCGCCCATAGCTTTTAAAAACTTGCATTTTTTGTGGAATTCGGCTTCGACGTCGTAGAAGGGCTTTTCCAATAGATACGCCGAAAACCAGGAGTTCGCGATCTTCAGTTTTCTCAGATTCAGCGCCCTTCTCAGCGCATTGACTTTGGTGGGATATTTGTTGCCGAGTTCGGTTCCTTTAAATCCCGCGAGCGCCATTTCGCTGACGCATTGTTCGAAGGTGTTTTCTCCGCCGAGGTCGGGCATATCGTCGTTTGTCCAGCCTATCGGCGCTATTCCGAGTTTGATTTTTTTCTTGTCTAACATATTTATCTCCGATAATTATTCAGGCTCAGTACCTGTATTTTTTGATGTTTTCGTCGAGTTCTTCCATCGCTTCGCGCTGGACGTCGTTTTTGGGGTTGTGGGTGACTCCCGTCTGCCACCAGCCGTGCACGCAGCCGTCCGTCATCGTCTTCGGCAGCACTTTTATGTCGATAAGTACGCTGCCCGGCTCATTTTTCGCAGCTTCCAACGCCTCTTCCAGTTCCGCCAACGTACGCGCCGTATATCCCTTAAAACCGTAAGCTCTTGCCGACATGGCAAAGTCTATCGGCACAAAAGGCGTATCGGCTTTGGCGCCGTAGCGGTACTCCGTCGCAAGCGACGGGATGCCTTTCCCCATCTGGAGGTTGTTGATGCACCCGAAGCCGCCGTTATCGAAGAGCAGCACGTTGATTTTGACGCCTTCCTGCACTGCTGTGACCATTTCGGAATGCAGCATCAGGTAGGAGCCGTCTCCCACCATTGCATACACTTCCCTTGCGGGTTCGGCAAGCTTCGAGCCAAGCGCCCCGGCTATCTCGTAACCCATGCAGGAGTAGCCGTATTCCATATTGTAGGAATAGAGACTGTCTGTGTCCCACAACCGCTGCATACAGCCGGGGAGTGAGCCCGCCGCCGCCACGACAACAGCGTCGCGCGGGATCATCTTCCGGATTAGTCCGAGTGCCGCCGTCTGCGTCAGCTCCGCACCGGTCGCCTTGTGAAAGTCTTCGAGCGTCCCCGGCGTCATCGCCCTGACTTCGGGAACCAGCGACTTCGAATAGACCGTCTTATAAAGTCTGTCCGCTTCCGCCACCCATTTTTTTCTCGCGACGATGTACTCTTCGGCGTACTTGGTGCGGTATCTTTTCAACAGCTCCGTAAGCCGCGTTACGCTCTCCCTCACGTCCCCGACGACGATTTCGCCGTGCATTTTAAGGGCGTGATAACGGGAGACATTGACATTGACAAATGCCTTCGCATTTTTGAATAAAGTCTTACTTGAGGTCGTAAAGTCCGAAAAACGGGTACCTAAACCGATGATAAGATCGGCTTTGGCGGCTATCTCGTTGGCGGCGGAATTCCCGGTGACGCCGAGTCCGCCGAGGTAGTACGGGCTCGAACACGGTATCGTCGATTTCCCCGCCTGCGTCTCCGCAAACGGGATGTTGCATTCGCTCAGAAGTTCTTCGATGGCGCTGCCCGCTTCCGAGTACCTTGCGCCTCCGCCGACGATGACCAAGGGATATTTTGCCTTCTTTATAAGCTCCGCTGCGGCTTGAAGTTCCTCCGCGGTGGGCACCGGACGGCGGATGACCCGGACGCGCTTTACAAACATTTCGTCGGGAAAGTCGTAAACTTCGCCCTGCACGTCCTGCGGCATGGCTATACAGACGGCGCCGGTCAGTTCGGGATCCGTCAGTACTCTCATCGCGTTTTCGAGCGCCGAAAAGAGCATCTCCGGGCGGTACACCCTGTCAAAAGCGCGCGTGACGGCGCGATAGGCGTCGTTGGTGGTGACGGTGAGGTCGTGAGGCTGCTCGAATTGCTGCAAAACGGGATCGGGACGCCTCGAAGCAAACGTGTCCCCCGGGAAAAGAAGGAGGGGGACGTTGTTGACGGTGGCAGTCGCCGCAGCCGTCACCATATTGGCGGCTCCCGGACCTATCGAAGAGATACACGGCAATATCTTCCGTCTGTTGTTTTGCTTGGCGTAGGAGGTGGCGACATGCGCCATGCCCTGCTCGTTTTTACCCTGGTAGACCTTCAAGCCGTGCTTGCCCGTCGCCAGCGCCTCGCCTATCCCCAGCACACAGCCGTGCCCGAAGACGGCGAAAACACCTTCGACGAATTTATACTCCGCCCCGTCGAAAGAGACATATTGATTGTCAAGATATCTGACCACTGCTTCGCCAACGGATATTTTCATAATTAAACTCCTATTTCAATTCGGGATTTTCAAGAAGCCACTCGTATTCGGGCTTGTCGGTCCTGGTGTTGTCCCACGGATCGCCGGGAAGATGCCGTATCATCCAGGCGCAATACATCGGATATCCGGGAGCGGTCACCTGCGCATGTGTAAAGCCTCCGGGAAACATTCCGACGGACTTGTCCTTTACGGTATACGCCTTGTCGCCGATAAAGCAGGCGCCGAAGCCCTCGGGGCGTTCGAACTTGTAGTAGTACACCTCGGGTTGCGGATGGAAATGCGGAATGTAGCTCCACCACCTGCCCTGTCTTGCGTAAACCTCCCCTAAAACCATGTTGGAATAGGGAGAGTTTTTTATATTGATGATATCGACGACGTCCCTTACCGCGGTGTTGTCCCACTTGCCTTCGCAGGAGACGAACTTGGTGACGTCCTCGGGTCGGAACAGCCTCGAAGCAAACTCCCTGTCGTTCTCCGTCGACTGTACCAATATCTCCGCCGCCGTCTCGGCATAGACCGCCACTTCGTGTCCCGCCGCCACGTGTACCGCCGTCGGGAGCGCCTTGAAAACGCTTTCGCGCTCGGCTTCCGCCCTCTCGTCGTCATAGGCAAAGACGACTTTGCCGCTCAATAAAAGCACCGCCGTTTCCATGCCCGGCTCGGAAACGGTCAATTCCTCTCCCGCTTTCAGAAAATATGCGGTAATGTTCATCATCATGTCCCGGGTTTTACCGTAGTTTCTCGTCAGGATCTGCTTCCCGCCCGAAATTTTGGGATAACCGAACATATATTCATACCTCCTTCATGCCGCGCACCGGGCGCGGCATGAGTAAAAATATCTGTATTTTGTTTTTTTGAAAGCGTTCCTCCGGCGTCCGGCGCTTACGCCTCCATGCTTATGCCTTCTGCGGCGCGGCGCTCGCTCAGTTCCGTCAGGATCTTCTCCTTCTTTGCACCGATAAGATCGTAGAAGAATACCGGTATCGCAGTCAATATCAGGCTGACTCCGGGCACTATCGACACCAGCGCGAACATGCCGAACCGCTGATCTTTGGTAAGGTCGGTGACGCGGATGATGGCGTCCTTGGATACCGTAGCCGACGGATCGAGATTTATTATCATATACATTATAATGATGAAGGTGGTGGCAAGGGCGTTTCCGAGCTTGTTGACAAAAGACTGGCAAGCCGAACCCAATGCGTTGTCCCTGAATCCCGTCTTCCATTCGAGGTAGTCAAGCGAATCGCCTATCATCGCATATGCGGTGACGTTCAACGCTCCCAGAGGAATGCATTGCACGATGATGAAGGGGATGAGAAGATAAACCATCCATTGCAGGCTGTCGTTGTAAATGCTCAAAGCGCCGAAGACCGTCGAAATTACCGATGCCAGGAAGCCGCCGATACAGGAGACTACGACAATCTGCTTGTAGTTGAACTTTTTATAGAGGAACGGCATGACCAGCATCGAACCGAACATACCTATCGCCGAACAGACCTGGAACAGAGTCGAAACGGTGCCGATGCTTCCCGAATAAGCCGTCTGTAACGCTTCGCCCGTCAGCCCGTCCAGGGAAGGTCCGATATAGAAAGCGTAACGAGCCACGTGGATGGCAGCCGCCTGCATCATGTATCTGCCGCTCGACAACACTCCCATGATAACGACTATCATCAGCGGTTTGCAATGGAATATGCGGTACAGCGCGCCGCGCTCGCCTTTCTTTCTTTTGGGTTTCGGGGGAAGTTTGACGCGCTCTTTGACGGTGAAGTAGCTCGTCAAAAACAGCGCTATTCCGAGGATCGACGCCACTAAGACAAGTATCATGTACTTGGTCTTTTCCGCTTCGAGGTTTCCTTCGGCGTTCAGCGACGGGATCCACGACAACACCATAAACAGCGCAAGCGGTATCGCCGTACCGACGCCGTTCACCGTGCGTCCGAAAGAGATGACGTTGGCTCTTTCCTTGGCGTTCGGAGTCATGATGTTCGGAAGCGTCCAGAAAGGTACGTCCGAAACGGTGTACGTCATGCCCCAGAAGACATAGATGAACGCCGCATATATCATAAGTTCCGTCCGGTTGAACCCTTCGGGGACGTAGAACATGAAAAACGTCAAAAGCGCTATCGGAATCGCCGTAAACAACACATACGGCTTCATCTTTCCGAGAGGAGTGGTGAATTTGTCGGCGATCATGCCCATCATCGGGTCGTTGATGGCGTCCCAGATCCTCGCCAGCAGCATCAGAAGCATGACGAATATCAGCGGCAGCTGCATGACGTTGACGTAGAAGTCGGATATGTAGCTTGACATCACGGCGTAAACCATGCCCTGACCGCAAGCCGCCACGCCGAACATTATGAATTCGCGCTTGCCGACATACTTTCTTTCTTTTAAAGAGGGTTCGGGGGTTACCGCGGTGCCCGTCTCGGGAGCGCCGCCCGCCGTCATGCCGGCGTTTTCTAATGTTTTCTCGTTGTCCATTGAGCCTCCGTTATTGAAAAAAGACGCTTCGTCTTTTCGGTTACCTCTATTATATCGCGCGAGCGCGCTTTTGTAAATACCGAAAAACGGTAAATTTCCGCCATGCTCCGTGCCGTTTTCCGAGGTACATCTCCTTAAACCTTCTTTGAGGCGGACGCAAGGGAATGCCGCTCATCCCACGGAGGGCGTATTCACTCCCCCCTTCCCCGCGGAAAATGCGGGCAAACGGTTGACAATCGGATATAATAGTAGTAGAAATATAGTTTAGGATAAACTCGTTCCGCTGCGGTAATATCAAAGATATTAACTTACGGAAAAAAGGAGTCGTAATGAAAAAATCGTCGATCATTTTCGTATCGGTCACGGCGGTCGTAATGGTGGCGCTTCTGATAGGCATAATCTTGCTGGAGCCTCACGAATCGGGCGACATCACCGAAACGATGAAGGACGCGGTTCTGCACGAAAACGACAAAATCGACTTCCTGGGGCTGAAAGTCAACCCCGGTTTCATCTCGGCATTAATCACCACCGTAATAGTCGTGGTGTTCGCGGCTGTTGTCAGGATTTTCGCCATTCCCCGCTTTAAACTGCAACCCGGGAGATTCCAGCTTCTGATTGAAACAATAGTCAACTTTTTCGACTCGCTTGCAAAGCAAAACAGCCCTCACAGAAACGGTTTCCTCGGGGCGTACATCTTCGCCGCGGGGATCTATATCTTCGTAAGCACGCTTTTGGAACTTATCGGACTTCAGTGGGTAGCCGCCTCCGGCGAGTCGGTGACCCTCGGCGCGCCGCTTGCCGACATCAACGCCGCGATAGCATTGGGAGTTCTGTCATACCTTGTCATTTTATCGGGCGGTATAGCCTCGAACGGTTTTGTCGGAGCGGGCAGGACGCTGAAAGAATTCTCGCTTCCCATTTCCATGAGTTTCAGGTTGTTTGGGGCACTGTTAAGCGGACTTCTGGTAACCGAACTCGTATATCACTTCATCGCACTGAGTTTCGTTCTCCCTGTCGTCGTAGGCGTGCTGTTCACCCTTTTACACGCATTGATCCAAACATACGTATTGGTGATGCTGACCTCGCTTTTCTACGGCGAAGTCACCGAACCGAAAAAGAAAAAAGCCAAAAAATCCAAGTCCGGCGCCGTAGCCGCGGCTTCGAAATAACCCGGAGGTTTATATGACTTCTTCCATCAAAAAAATCAAGACCGTTGCATTGATGATGCTTATTGCTCTGACTGTCTTTGCGGCAGTCGCCATGCTTTCGAGCCTTGTACCCGGCGTCACCGCCGAAGCTTCCGAAACCGAAACTTCCGACGCCGTACCCGCCGCCGGCGCAGACGGCGACAAAGCTCTCGCCGCGGGTATCGCCATCGGTCTTGCAGCTGCGGGCGGCGCCGTCGCAATGGGCATCGCCATTGCCAAAGCCGAGGAATCCATCGCCCGTCAGCCCGAAGTAAAAAACGATGTACGTACGACGCTGATGCTCGGATTGGTCTTTATCGAAACCGCCATCATTTACGCATTGATAGTCGCGATCCTCGTAATATTCGTACTGTAAGGAGCAAAGGAAATGCCGCTTAACATTGATTGGCAACAGATATTGCTGCATCTGTTCAATTTTTGTATACTTGCGCTGGCGCTCTACTTTTTGTTATACAAGCCCGTAAAGAAATTCATGGCTGAACGCACGGCGCACTACAAAGAGGAAGCCGCGAAGTCGGAATCGCTCAGAGCCGAAGCCGAAGCGCTGAAAGCAGAGTATTCCGAAAAGCTCTCCGCAGTCGATTCCGAGCTGGAGCTGAAGCGTTCGGAAGCCCTTCACGAGTTGCACGCCTACCGTGAAAAACTTGTCGGCGAAGCCGAAGCCGAAGCGGACGCCATCGTCGAAAAAGCCAAAAAGGACGCTTCTCGGGAGCGTAAAAAGATTATAGACGGCGCAGGAAAGGAAATTGCCGACATGGTGGGTGCCGCAGCCGAAAAGATAGTCCTGGGCTCCACCCGAAATGCATACGAGGACTTCCTTAACGCCGCAGAAAAATCGATAGAAGAAGAAAATGAACTCAGATAACCTCGGTTTACGCGCATATATCTATTCCGACTCCCCGCCTACCGAGCAGCAATTGAAGCGCTTTACGGCGTTCATAGAGGGGAAATACGGCGTCTCGCTGATCCCGGAATGGGTGGAAAGCGACAAATATAAGGGCGGCTTTTCGCTGGTGGTCGGGCAGGACGTCTACGACTGGTCGGAACGCGGCAGATTAAAGCAGTTAAAGCGGAAGATAAAAGCTGCTTCGACGGGCGGAGAGATCATTCCCCTCATCAGGAAAGCCGTCGAAGAGTTCTCCCCCGAAATCATCGCCGACGAACACGGCAAAGTGCTGGAAGTGGGCGACGGCATAGCCGTCTGTTCCGGTATGTCGGCAGCCGCCTACGGCGAAATCATCGTCTTCCAATCGGGCGTGCGCGGCATGGTGCAGGATCTCAGGGAGGATACCGTGGGCTGCATAGTCTTCGGAGACCTCGAATCCGTCGCTGCGGGCGACACCGTCTACCGCACCGGACGTACGGCGGGCATTCCCGTCGGCGAAGGTTTCCTGGGAAGAGTTGTGGACGCATTGGGCTCCCCCATCGACGGCGGTCCGCCGATAACTCCGGAAGGCTTCCGCCCCATCGAATCTCCCGCTCCCGGCATCGTCGACCGTCAGCCCGTCAACAAACCGATGGAGACAGGTCTGTTGGTAGTCGACTCGATGTTCCCTATCGGCAGAGGTCAGCGCGAACTTATAATCGGCGACAGACAGACCGGTAAAACCGCCGTCGCCATCGATACTCTGATAAATCAGAAGGGAAAAGACGTCATCTGCATCTATGTAGCCATCGGGCAGAAGACCTCCTCCGTCGCAAGGCTCTACGAAACCCTGAAACAAAAGGGTGCCGCCGACTATACGATAATAGTTTCGGCTTCGGCGGGCGAGCCCGCTTCCATTCAATACATCGCTCCTTATGCGGGCGCGGCGCTCGGTGAATACTTCATGTATTCCGGGCGGGACGTGCTTATAATTTACGACGACCTCACAAAACACGCCGTCGCGTACAGGACGCTGAGCCTCCTTCTGGAACGCGCCCCGGGGCGTGAGGCCTACCCGGGAGACGTCTTCTATCTCCATTCCAGACTTTTGGAACGCGCGGCGAGGCTTTCCGACGAACTCGGCGGCGGCAGCATGACCGCCCTTCCGATCGTCGAGACGCAGGCGGGCGACGTATCGGCATATATCCCCACAAATATCATCTCGATCACCGACGGGCAGCTCTTTTTGGAATCGGAACTCTTCTTCGAAGGACAGCGCCCCGCCGTCAACGTCGGGCTCTCCGTTTCGAGAGTGGGCGGAGCGGCACAGACCAAGGCGCTGAAAAAAGCCTCCGGCGCGCTTCGGCTCGACCTGGCGCAATACCGCGAAATGGAGGTGTTCTCGCAATTTTCCTCCGACCTCGACGAAGCCACCAAACAGCGGCTTAAATACGGGCAGGGCTTGATGACTCTGATGCGCCAGGCGCAGTACTCCCCATACTCCCAAGCCGAAGAAACGGCGCTTCTGGTGATAGCCTTGAATAAGTTGATGCTTGGCATTCCGCAAGGCAAAACGGCAAAGTTCGTTAAAGGCGTTCTAAGTTATCTTTACGAACATATTCCGGACGTAATTGAAAATATTCAGGCTTCCAAAACGCTTACTTCGGATGACCATAACGCCATTATTCATGCGGCAAAAGAATTTCTTGAGGTGTTTGACGGATGAGTTCCGCGAAGGAGATCCGCGACCGCATAAACGGTATCGGGGAGACTAAAAAAATTACCACCGCGATGTATCTTATCGCTTCGACGAAGATGCGCCGCGTGCGGCAGGGGCTGGAACGCACACGCCCCTATTTCGACGCTCTCCGCGCCGAGATGAGGAGGATGTTCCGTCACGCCGACGAAACGAGCTCCGCCTTTTTCATAAACGACGAGGAGGTCATCCCTTCTCCTGTCGGAATAATGGTGATAACCGCCGACAAAGGGCTTGCGGGCGGATATAACGTAAACGCCATCAAAGCCGCCGAACAGTTGTTGGCGCGCTATCCCGATTCGAAACTTTACGTCGTCGGCGAATTCGGAAGGCACTATTTTACGCAGCACGGAGTGCCCTTCGAAAACTCGTTTTGCTACTCTGCCGACGACCCGACGGTGCATAAATCAAGAAATATCTGCTCCGTGCTTTTAGGCGATCTGAAGTCACAGGTTACGCGAAGCCTTTATATCGTCTACACCGATATCCGGAGCGGCGGCGAGTCGGTCAAGACCAGGCGTCTCGTACCGTTCAGGCGTTCGGCGCTGAAAGTCGACGAGGATCCCGAAGCGGACGCCGTCGATTTCGAATACATGCCCGGCGTACACGCCATCCTGGAAAACGTCGTTTTGAGCTATCTGACAGGCTTTATCTACTCGGCACTGGTCGATTCGTATTGTTCGGAGCTGACGGCAAGGATGGAGGCGATGAACGCCGCAAACGACAACGCCGACGAAATGTTACAGGAATTAAGACTCAACTATCAGCGCGCCAGGCAGGGAGCGATAACCGCGGAGATCACCGAAATAAGCTCGGGTGCCAGGCACAAGAGGAGTAAAAAATGAAATCGGGAAAGATAATAAAAATCTCGGGACCCGTCATCGACGTCGAATTCAAAGAAGGCGCTCTTCCTAAAATAATGGAAGCGTTGGAGGTTGAAACCGACGCCGGGAAAAAGGTCATGGAGGTACAGCAACACGTCTCGTCCACCGTCGTAAGAGCGGTAATTCTTTCCGAATCGGACGGTATGACAAGAGGCATGCGCGTCACCGCCACCGGTAAAAATATAGAAGTCCCCGTCGGCGAAGCCACTCTCGGCAGGCTTTTCAACGTCTTGGGCGAGCCCATCGACAGAATGGGCGATATCCCCAAGGGCACTCAAAAAAGAAGCATTCACAGAAAAGCGCCGTCTTTCAGCGAACAGACTCCCATAGTGTCTGTTTTGGAGACCGGAATCAAGGTTATTGATCTTTTGGAGCCATATCCTCGCGGCGGAAAAATCGGACTGTTCGGCGGTGCCGGAGTAGGTAAAACGGTGCTTATCCAGGAGCTTATCCATAACGTTGCCACCAAGCACGGCGGATATTCCGTCTTCACGGGCGTCGGAGAAAGAAGCCGCGAAGGAAACGACCTCTGGACGGAAATGAACGAATCGGGGGTAGCCAAGAAAACGGCTTTGGTGTTCGGGCAGATGAACGAATCTCCCGGCGTCAGAATGCGCGTCGCGCTGTCGGGGCTGACGATGGCGGAGTATTTCCGCGACGTTATGGGAAAGGACGTGTTGCTGTTCATCGACAACATCTTCCGTTTCGTGCAGGCGGGAAGCGAAGTTTCGACTCTGCTCGGAAGAATGCCTTCCGCCGTCGGCTACCAGCCGACGCTTGCAAACGAAATGGGCGAGCTGCAGGAGCGGATAACTTCGACCTTAAACGGGTCCGTCACTTCGGTACAGGCGGTATACGTTCCCGCCGACGACCTCACCGACCCCGCGCCCGCAACCACTTTCACGCACCTCGACGCCACCACCGTTTTAAGCCGCAAACTTGCCGAACAAGGACTCTATCCCGCCGTTGACCCTCTCGAATCCTCCTCCAGGATACTTTCCGAAGAAATTGTCGGAGCAGAGCACTACGCCGTCGCAACCGAAGTCGAAGCCATTCTTCAAAAGTACAAGGAGCTCCAGGACATCATCGCTATTCTCGGCATGGAAGAGCTCGGAGAAGAGGACAAACTCGTTGTCAACCGCGCCAGAAAGATACAGCGGTTCCTGTCGCAACCCACTTCAGTCGCCGAAAAGTTCACCGGTATTCCCGGCGTCTATGTTCCCCTCTCGGAAACGATACGCGGCTTTAAAGCCATTATCTCCGGAGAGATGGACGCCTACCCGGAAGAAGTTTTCTACAATACCGGGACGATCGACGACGTAATCAAAAAGGCGGAGGCTTTAAAGAATGGCTAACCCGTTCCGTCTGTCCATCCTCGCCGCAGACAAGGCGTTTTATACGGGAGAGTGTCTTTCCTTGGTAGTGCCTACTACCGAAGGCTCCTACGGCATAATGGCGCGGCACATGAATATGATAGCCGCCGTCGTGCCCGGCATTCTGAAAGCCGTCCTTTGGAACGGAAACCGCGAAAAAGAGGAGCGCCTCGCCGTCACCGAAGGCATCGTCAAAGTCGAAGGGAACGAGGTTCTAGTGCTGGTGGATTCGTTGGAGCGCCCGGAGGAAATCGAGCTTGCCCGCGCCGAGCGCGAATTGCAGGCGGCAAAGGCGGCTTTAAAGAAAAAGTCGAGCGAACTCGAACACACCCTTGCCACCGCAAAGCTTGCGCGCGCTTTAAACCGTATCCGCGCAAAGCAATTTGTCGACAAACAATAATCCGCTTGAATTTCGTCAATCGGTTGCAATAAAAAACGCGCCGTGGCGCGCTTTTTTTGTAATTATCGATATCGATACTCGTAAATCTTAAAAACTTCGCCCGACCGTTTATTTACCCAACTTTTCAAACGCCGCTTTCAGCGCTTCGTACGCCGCGTCCGGTTCGTTTATTCCCTGTACGGCACTTTCCATCGGGCAAAGCCCCGTGCCCGCCCTGTTGATTATTCTTTCTGCGGAGTTTCCGAAGGAATACTTTATACCGTAGGCGCGGAAAAGCTCCTCCGCCGGGCGGGAGAGCGTCGCGGCGTAAACTTCGGTTATTCCCAAGCGGATCATCAAAAACGCCGCCGCCCTGCCGACTATTTTGTCCGCCGCCACATATCCCGACATCGCGCCGGGAGCCGCCGAAAGCTCCAACAAAAACTTCACCCCTCTTTCCGAAGAAGTAACGAGTTTACCGGAAGGAGAAAGCGCCGCAAAACAGACCTCTCCTGCGAGAGCGCCCTTCGCGATGTATATATTATCCATTATTTTCCGGTGAATTCCTTTTCGGAAACCATGACGGCTTCGGGCGCCCAGCGCTGCACGCTTTGAATACCCGCTTTGCAGGTCTCTTTCGTGGCGTAGCCGTCCTCGGCAATGCAAAGAAGGTTGCCGTTGTTGGCAAAGAGGCGGTAGCGGAATTTCCCTTGCCGGTCTTTGTAAATTTCGTACTTCGGGTTTTTCAGCACCGGTCCCGGTCTCACCAAAGAGAGATCCTCGATATTCTCCGTTCCCGAAAATCTTCTGACCGAGTCGATTCCCGCCTTGCAGGACTTCAAATCGGCATAAGCGCCTTCGCACACCGCAATGGTTTCCTTGTTCGGAGCCTTCAGCCTGAAGTTGAAGTTACCTTTCGCAGTCTGGTAATAAATAAACCAACCTTTTTTATCTGTTGCTGCCATACATCCTCCCGGTTTAAAACCGCTTAGAATTTATTATTTCCGACGCCTTCCTGAAAAGACTTCGAAACGTTTTCTTTGTAGTAAATGCCCGGCATTACGGCTTTTAAATGATATAATCCTCGAAAACGGCGCGTTTTACGGCGTTATCGGTGTTGACCGCAGCCCACTTTTCGGCTATCTCTTCGTAGGAATCGTTTTCCACGTCCGCCTTCTCGGCGTTCAACAGGTTATATGCGCCCCAGCTGCTGAACCCGGTCACTTTGTACGTCCAGACGGCATAGGAAATGTCCGCCTCGGTGTACTTTCTTATGGTGTACTCCCAGACCTCCCCGAGCTCGAAGCAGGTAAATTCCCCGACGAACTTCGGCACCTCGTAATCCAACGCCGCATAGGAGTCCAGCTTGGCGTCGACGAAGGCAATATGGTTTTCGACGTCGTCGTCATGCCCCCAATTATAATTGTGGTAGGAGTAACAGACGTTTTCCCAACCGTATTGCGCGGGCGGGGGAAGGTTGTCCGCCTCCCAGACCGACTCGATTATCAGCATGACTTCGGGATCTATCGCGCGGATGGCGTCGTAGAGCGCGTCATAGAGCGGAAATTGTTCCAAAGCATTCGTGAATCCCAGAAAACCCGAAGGCTCGTTCAGAAGGTCGTACCCCGCAATTATGCTCCTTCCCTTGTAACGGCGGGCGACGGTCTCCCAAAGTTTTATCGTCTTTTGCTCGTTTTCTTTGTTCCCGAAGAGGTTTGTGCCCGAAACATCCCCCGAATGGTCGGAGTTGTTCTGCGGTCCGTAGGCGCCGTGAAGATCCAAAATCAGGTAGATGTCCTTTTTGTCGCATTGCTCGACGAACCAATCGATCCTGTCGAACTCAACAAGCTCTCCCGCCTCATTTTCAAGGTTGAAATACCCGAACGGCAGCCTTATCGCGTTGAAACCCATTTCTTTCACCCTGTCGAAATCGGCTTCGGTAAAGAAATTTTCCTCGTAAATCGCGATAAGCTCCTTCGCCCCGTCATACCCGAATCGTTCCCTCAGAACGGAAAGCATCGAAAGGTGGTCGGGAACGCCTACCCCCTCTTCGCCGCTCAGTTCGGTGGCACACATCCAGCCTTCCTGCACGAACAATCCGCCCACATTGACGGCTTTTAACAAAACCTCTTCGCCGTCGGCGTTCACGATGACGTTCCCCGAGGCATGCAGCCTTCGCTCGTCCGGAGGGGGCGCGCCCTCTTTATCGGAAACGGGAAACTCCTTTAAGCCCGAAAAGACGCCTACGGCAATCGCCGCTAAAAGCACCAAAACAGCCAATACGATATTAAACGAGCGCGCTTTCATCCTGCCTCCTTGAGTAACTTAAAATAATTATACCACCCTTATTCCTATTTGTAAATACCCGCCGCCACGAAAACCTTACTCCTCGACGAGCTCCGACAAAAAAAGAATTTTTCACTATTAGGGATACCGTTTTTTAAAGTTCGGAATCCGTATATTGACTTTTATTGAATATTATGATACGATATGTTCATCAGAATACCGGGAGAGATTTATATGGAAGAAAAACCCGTCGTACCGATAAATTGCTACTTTCAAGGCTGTTACAATCCCGCCTACGAACGTGAGATAGCGAAAGCCAAAGCCAAGTGTTACGAGTATAACTCCCTCCATCCCTTAGACGTCGAAGGACGCGAAAAAATTTTAAGGGAGCTTCTCGGCGGCATGGGGAAGGAAGTCATTTTCACGCCCCCGTTTTGGTGCGACTACGGCTACAACATCACCGTCGGCGACTACTTTTACTCCAATCACAACCTCATTATCACCGACGGCGCCACGGTCACTTTCGGCGACAACGTCTTTATAGCACCCAACTGTCTGTTTACGACTGCGGAACACCCGCTGGACGCGGAACTCAGGAAAAAGGGCGTCGAAGTGGCAAAACCCATCACCGTCGGAAACAACGTCTGGATAGGCGCGGGAAGCATCATTCTGGCGGGCGCGGTCATCGGTGACAATACCGTCATCGGGGCGGGCTCCGTCGTCCGCGGAGAGATCCCCGCAGGCGTCCTGGCGGTGGGCGTTCCCTGCCGCGTCAAGCGCGTCATCGGTCCCGAGGAAAAAACCCGCTACCCCTTTGACCCCACACTTTTCAAGGAATAAACGCCGCCGATTAATACTCTCCGGCGCCGATATCCGACTATTTTAACGCGCGACATTAAGTCAGCCGACAAATCGATGTAGGTTTACAATACATTTATGAATCGGGAAAAAATTTTTCTGTTTACAAATCCTTCCCGGTATAGTATAATTTAACTACGCTCCCCACTTCCCGCCAACGCGTTTTTTTGTGGCGTTGTATTTTTCAGGGATTGTTTTTAGGGGAGCCTTGCTTTTTTCCGTTAATCGCTTAACCCTTGAAATCGGATCTGCCCGCACCGCTTCTTCAGCCGAAACCGCGAACAGCCTTCCGATTTTAAAAAGATTTTGTATTTCCTTCGGAGAAATGTCGGGATGAATCAGTCGCCGTAATCCACAAAGATTATCTCTGCCGAATCGGGAAGCCCCAGCGGTTCGTTTATTTTACACCCTTCGGGAACATATATCGTTTTCAGGTTTGTACAGCCTTCGAACATCCATACTTC
>CALVTP010000028.1 GCA_944362765.1 uncultured Clostridia bacterium
AACGGCTGCAAAGGCATCATAGCTTTCGGCGGCGGTTCTCCGATGGACTGCGCAAAGGGCGTTGCCGCCAGAGTCGCCCGTCCCGGAAAACCGGTAAAGAAAATGAAGGGTATCCTGAAAGTCATGCACAAGCTGCCGCCTTTCTTTGCCGTTCCGACAACTGCCGGCACCGGCTCCGAAGCTACGCTTGCCGCCGTCATTATGGACGCCGAAACTCACGACAAGTACACCATAAACGATCCGTCCCTGATCCCGCACTATGCAGTATTGGATCCCGTATTGACGGTGGGACTGCCCAAATCGATCACTTCTACCACGGGCATGGACGCATTGACTCACGCCGTAGAAGCATATATAGGACAAAGCAATACCAAACTCACCACCGAAATGGCAGAAAAAGCCACCGACCTTATATTCAAGTATTTGAAACGCGCTTACGACGACGGCAAAGATATGGAAGCCAGGGAAAACATGCAAGAAGCCGCTTACGACGCAGGCGTAGCCTTCACAAGGGCGTATGTAGGATACGTTCACGCAATAGCGCATTCGCTGGGCGGAAAATACGGCTTGCCTCACGGACTTGCAAACGCAGTCATTCTCCCGTACGTATTGGATTACTACGGCGAAACCATCTACGAACCGCTGTCTAAGTTAGCCGACATAGCCGGCATCGGCGGCGCAAACGCCGAGGAAAAAGCGTTGAACTTCATCGCCGCAATCCGTGAGATGAACGAGTACATGGGTATTCCGAAGTACATAAAAGCAAAGGACGGCTCAGACCTTATAAAGGAAGAGGATATCCCCGCTATGGTCGAGCATGCCCTTAAAGAAGCCAATCCCCTCTACCCCGTGCCGAAGTTCATGGGCAAAGAGGAAATGACGCGTATGTACTACGTCATTCAAGGGAAATAATAATTTTCATGACGAATACGGAAACGGAAGGCGCGGTACTGGTATGGGTTTCCGATGCGGAGATCCCCGAAAACGCCGAGAGCGAATCTGAAAGCCTTATAAGTACCTTAGGCTACGAAGTCCGCGCTTTTGTAAGTCAGCGCCGCCCTCACCCCGATAAGGCTTACTATATCGGGAGCGGCAAACTCGAAGAGGTTAAATCGGTAGCAGAAGCTACCGATTCTTCCATTGTAGTTTTCGAAAATCGTTTAAGCGGCACCCAGATGAACAACCTCGAAAAATTTCTGGGGCTCCCGGTAATCGACCGCGACCAGCTGATAATAGAAATTTTTGCAAGGCACGCCGTCACCAACGAAGGAAAACTTCAGGTCGAACTGATGCGGAAAAAGAAACTTCTTCCCAAAGTTTTGGGGCAGGGGACGGCGCTGTCCCGCCAGGGCGGCGGCGGAGCGGGCGGAGGCGGAGCGAGAAGAGGGGGCGGCGAACAGCAGCAGGAACTTGACAAGCGCACGATAAGAAGGGAGATAAAGGATTTGGAGGGGAAGCTTGAAAAACTTTCCCGCGACCGGGCGCTGAGAAGACGGAGGCGCAAGAAAAACGACGTCAAAGTCATCTCTCTCGTCGGATACACCAATGCGGGGAAATCCTCGCTGATGAACGCCTTGACGGGTGCCGGAGTAGGAGTAGAGGATAAGCTGTTTCATACGCTCGACCCCGTTGTGAGGAAAGTGAGGCTCGGTAACCTCGACGCTCTTTTGGTGGACACGGTGGGATTTATCTCAAGGCTGCCGCACGAATTCGTCGACGCTTTTCATTCCACACTCGAAGAGACGGTGGAATCGGACGCCCTTATTCACGTCGTCGACCTTTCCTCCGAAAACGCTTCGGAGGAGTTCGAGGTAGTCAATTCGGTGCTGGAGGAGATAGGTGCGGGGAATATCCCCGTAGTCACCGCATTGAATAAGTGCGACAGACTCTTTGACGATCCTGTGGCGATTCCCGCTCGGGAAAACGTCGTCAGGGTGTCCGCCAAGTACCGCCTCGGTCTGGAGGAGCTGAAAGAAAGGCTTTTATCGGTTCTGAATGTCGGAAAAGAAGATTTTTCGGAAGATTAATCAAAATTCACCCCTTGTTCATTGACTTATGCGCCCGCGCGATTTATTATAAAAGTATGAAAAAAATTGCCGCGCTTGTTTTAATCGTCGTTTTGGGGGTGGTTCTCGTTCAGGGCTGCGTCGACAAGAACGACGACGTTAAAAAAGTCGCCGATTACTTTCGAAACTACTCATCTTCCGGGGCGTACACCAAAGCCGAAAAGAAGTTGGAACTTGAGCTCGGGCAGCACTTTTCGAGTTATGACGCCGCCTCCGGCGTCTTCGTCATCACCGAAGACATTGAGTTGGCGGACGGCGAGACGTCCGTGACCCGCTACGGGTTGGCTTCCGAATCCGAAGTCTATATCGAGCCGAAATACGGTTTCGCATCCGTTATGGATATAAGAGGGGATTATGCGCTTGTGCTGACAAACGTGCTGGAAAACGGCGAAGAGGTTTCATATATCGGCGTCATGCCGTTTAGAGGCGCCCACGCGCTGAAAGAATATCCTTATCTCAACCCCAATTACAGATTCCGCTACGAATACACTTCGCCGCTCATTCAGCAGATGACCCTCCTCGACAACGACTATCTCGTCGTTTTGGGGGCGCTGGACGAACTTTCCCAGACGGGACCGTACTCGTTTGCGACCGTATACAGGTACTCTTCGGGGAACGGCTACCTTATGTACGCCGAAATTCCGTATTGCGAAAATTACTCCACCTTCCAATTAGTCGACGGTTATCTCGTCGCGACGCACAGGAGCGGCGTCGATTTCTATGACTTCAAAAACATCGGCTCCAACGGTAGCCTGACGAAGATAGCAAGCGTTTCGAACCTCATCTCCGGGGCGCAATACGAAGTGACAAATATGGCGAGCTCCACTTACTACCTCGGCGGAGATTGGTTTATCGTCTCCACCCAATACGTGTCAACGGAGCAGTTCGACGGCTACGAATTCACCGTCTCATCCGGCTCCGACGGTATCTCCTACGTCAAAATGAACTCGGTGAAAATTTCGATGAACTCAAAAAAACAGTTTCCCACCGAACGCGTGACGATGGTTTCCAATAAATACACCGATTCAGTCGTGAGGAACATAACGGACGCCGTAAACGCCGAGGACGTCTACAATGCGGCACTTTGGAAAACCGCTTACACCGTTCCGGTAGCCCCAAGTTCGGCTTTTATCAACGACGGCTATTCGATAGTTTACTATAAATACTACTATTATCCCGACCCCGAATCGAACGAAAGAAGCTGGACGGACTCCTTCCAGATTTACGACTCACACGGCGAAGGCGTCGTAGCGTCCAACCTACAGATGCCCACTCTGTTCACCGACGGGAAAGGGGTGCAGAACGCCGACCCCAATTTTGACATTCCGCTGATGTCGGCGGGATACAATACCTACGAAGACGGCACATTCGTCACGCTGTCCGCGATGAGCGAGAAGACGGGCTTCAACAACGCCTTTATTCACGGCGGAGTGCTGATAGCATACCGCAACATCGTCGACGAGTCGATAGGCTTTTCGACAAATATCGGCGCAATAAACGTCGATACCGGGGAAATAGTCGCCGACTTCGACTACGACTCTTTCTCGCCGTTTTTCGGCGGGTATGCCACCGCTTCCAAGGTGGCGGAGTTTGCCTCGGACGGCTCCGTCGCTTCGCAGGCGTTTTACAGGATAGGCGCGGACGGCAGCGAAACACCGATCCCCGACTGCTATCAGATGCGTAACGGTTGCTATATAACGCGTGCAGGAGAGGGGGCGAACGCGCGCTTCGGGCTGAAAAGCAACGACGGAAAGGAACTCCTTTCCGCCTCCTTCAAATCGGTTTCCACCTTCGATTACATATACGCGAACGGCAAAGTCTTTTCCAAGTGCTACGCCGCCGCAATCAACGAGTACGGAAGAGGTATATTGTATGTCCTGTCCTGAAATGCCGTTTGATACAAAAATAAAGGGCGAAGAGGCACTGGACGAAGCCGCTGAGATAATAAGAGGCGGCGGCTTGGTGGCGTTTCCCACCGAAACCGTCTACGGTTTGGGTGCCGACGCCTTCAACGAGGACGCCGTAGAAAGCATTTTCCTTGCAAAAGGTCGCCCGCAGGACAATCCGCTGATAGTGCATATCCCTTCGAAGGAATGGCTGCCGAGGGTAGCAAAAAACGTTCCGGAGGAGGCATATCTTTTGTTTGAAAAGTTTTCTCCGGGACCGCTGACGATTGTGCTTCCGAAAATCGACCAATTGCCTCTTATCACGACTGCGGGGCTCCAAACAGTCGGAATCAGAATCCCGAACAGTAAAATTGCAAGAGAGATGATAGCGCGTGCCGGAACGCCGGTGGCGGCTCCGAGCGCCAACCGTTCGGGGAGGGTCAGCCCGACTACGGCGCCCGATGTATATGAGGATATGGCGGGGAGAATTCCGCTTATTCTGGACGGCGGTTCAACCGACGTCGGGATAGAATCAACGGTCGTCACGCTTGCGGGAGAACTCCCGACGGTGCTCCGCCCGGGAGCGGTGACGATAGAAATGCTTTCCGAGGTTTTGGGAAAGGTGGTAAATCATAAAGGGAAAGTCGTCGTCGCCGAGGCACCCGGCATGAAATACCGCCATTATGCTCCGGTCGTTCCTTGCGTCGGCGCGGAAGATCCCGCGGACGCCGCAAAGAAGGCGCTTTCGGAAGGTAACGCCGTCGTCATCGGTTCGTCGGAGTTCGTCGGCAAAGCCGAAACATACGGCTGCAAGGTTATCGATCTCGGCTCTACTCCCGAGGAATGCATGAATAAAGCGTTCAGAACGCTCCGTGTCGCCGAAAAAAGGTACGATTTTCTGGTGGTGGAGCACTTCGAAGGGAAAAGCGGATACTACGCGCTGAACAACAGACTCAGTAAGTCCTACGGCGGAGTGGTCATCCGAAAAAAGCCGCGTTAGAGGGCTGAAAGCCTCAATAAACAAATATTAAAAGATATAAAAGAGAAAAACTTTCATCGATTTCCGAAAATTAACGGATAAATTACGCTTTTCCGACGGAAGGAGCGGTCTGTTTTAAAAATTGCCTATTGTCAAATCCGTTTATTTAATATATAATATTTAATAATAAATGTGCGCGCATATGCGCCAAAATCGGAGAGAATATGAAAATAGCTATCGGCTGCGACCACGGCGGCATTGTTTTGAAAGATGCGGTGATCCGCGCGATCACCGATTTAGGTATGGAATACGAGGATTTCGGCACTTATACCGACGCTTCGGTTGACTATCCCGACTACGCCGAGAAGGTGGGGCGCTCTGTGGCAGCGGGAGAAGCCGACAGGGGAGTGCTGCTTTGCGGCACCGGGATAGGTATCTCCATTGCGGCGAATAAAATAAAGGGCATCCGCGCGGCACACGTCACCGACGCCTTCCAAGCCGAAATGTGCAGGGCGCATAACGACGCCAACGTGCTGGCGATGGGCGGGCGGGTCAATTCTCCCGAGGACGCCTACAACTTCACCAAAATTTTCCTTACCACCGCTTTCCAGGGAGGCAGACATTTGAGGCGGGTCGAAAAGATATCCGCATTGGAGAAATAGATGGAAATCAACGAACTTCTGAAAGAGGTGCTGACCGGCGAAAAACGCGCCGAAGAAATAGTCGCGGAAGGCAGGGAAAACGCCCGTGAAATCCTCCTTAAAGCGGAATCCGACGCCAAAAAGAGGGTGGCGGAAGCCAAGGAGCGCATAAAGGCGGAAAACGTCGCTGCCAGGGAAAAAGCCGACGCAGAAGCAAAAAAAGCGGGAGAGGAACTGCTCGCGGAGCGGCACTTCGGAGAAACTCCCGACATCTCCGACGCAAAGCAGATGCTTGTAGAAAAATATTTGTCGAAGTATGGCTGTCGTTAGTATGCTGAAGCTGCGCCTGTTGGCGCACTCAAGCGAAAAAAACCGAATATTGCGGCTGCTGACTCGTTCCGGCGCCTGTGAAATTACCGAGGCGGAGCTTCCGGAAGGCTTGAAACGCGCCGATCTTTCCGACCGCGAAACGGAAGAAAAACTTCAAAAACTCGAATTCGGGCTCTACTTTTTAAAAGAGATGCAAAAGAATGCCAAGCTCGGAAAAGAGGAAAAATTCGAAAAGCTCAACTTTAAAAGGGAAAACAGACTCTACGAACTCGAAGCTTACGAAAAAGCTGCCGAAAACGAGGAAAGGCTGCTTTCCGACATCGAAAAGATGAAAAAAATCCTGAACGGGTTCGTCGATCTGAAGACGGAAATGCAGCGTGCCGAGAACGAAATCGCGCGGCTGAAGCCATTTGTCTCCGTCGATATCCCGTTTGACGCCTTCAATGCGTCGCGGACTGTGTCGGCACTGTTCGGAACGGTGCCCGCGGCAAGGCTTACCGCGCTGAAAGAGGCGGATATTCCCGGGTATCTTTTCGATTTTTCGGGGGAAGGCGACATTCCGGTTGCGGCGGTGGCTTTCTCCTGTGATGTCGACGCCGTGACGGAAAAACTTGCGGAATTCGAGTTCGCACCGGCGCCGTTTACCCTTTCCGTGACAGCGGCGGAGAGGATACGTCAATTAAAGGATACCATATTGAGGGCGGAAGCCGAAAGGGCGGCTCTGGTAGCAAAAGGCATGGAATTTGCGCCCGAACTCGAGAATATCAAGCTTTTATATGACTATCACTCCATGGCGAAAGAGCGGCTGGAAGCGGAGTCGATGTTCTCCGAATCGGACGCGGCGTTCATTTTGGAAGGCTGGGTGCCGAAAGCCAACGAGGAAAGTCTGAAAAAAGCGCTTTCGGAGTGCTCGGAATATCTCTTTTTCTCATTCAGGGCACCGCTCGGGGAGGAGATACCGCCCACAAAACTCAAAAACGACAAATTCACTTCGGCGTTCGAGGAAATCGTTGCGATGTTCGGAATGCCGGGTTACCGCGAACGCGACCCGAGCCTCTTTGTCGCCATTTTCTACTTTTTATTCTTCGGCATAATGATTTCGGACGCGGGATACGGTTTGATTCTGGCAGTCGGCTGCTTCCTCTTCCTTAAAATCAAAAAACCCGTCAAAAACTCGGGACGGATGATGGCAATGTTCGGTTTTTGCGGCATTGCCACCGTGATATGGGGTGCGCTGTTCGGCGGCTGGTTCTCGATAACTTTACCGGAAGGGAGTTTCCTCGATAAGCTTACCTGGTTCAACCCGATGGACGAACCCCTCAAAATGTTCCTCCTCGCGATAGCTGCGGGCGCCGTTCAGATGGCGGTGGGATTCCTTTTGAAAGGCATCGACGAAATAAAAGCGGGCGATATCGCCCACGGTATACTTTCTCAGTTCGGCTGGGTGATAATCTTTATTGCGCTGGGGCTGTTGTTCCCGACGCTTACAATCTTCCTTGGCGCAGTCAGGGTTCCCGAAACTCCGAAATGGGTATCCGTAATGGCGAAAATCGCCATGTATGTGGCGCTTATAGGTTTTGCGATGATGGTGGTCGGGGGAATGCTCGGCAAGAAAAACGTCATCAAGGCGCTGGGCGGCGCCTTCGGATCCGTTTACGGCTCGATAAACGTCGTCAGCGACCTTCTCAGTTATTCGCGTCTGTTCGGGCTGGGGCTGACGACCGGAGTAATAGGCTATGTCGTCAACATGCTGGCGGATCTCATAGTCAACACCTTCTTCGGCGGGGGCTGGTACGGCTGGATAGTGGCGGTGCCGGTACTTTTGGTAGGGCACGCCTTCAATCTCAGCATCAACCTGCTCGGGGCATACGTCCACGATTCGAGATTACAGTACGTCGAATTCTTCGGCAGGTTCTACGAAGGGCAGGGGCATGCTTTCAAGCCGCTCGGTTCGCGGCTGAAATATACCTATTTAAATAATTGATTCGTCCTTCGGCGAAACGATAAATAACCGAAAAAAATACTCCGCCATACGGCGGAGGGGAGGTAAAAATGGAATTATTAGGTACAGGCTTGGCACTGCTCGGCGCGGCGCTCGCGGTGGCGCTCAGCGGAACGGGCTCGGCGATAGGCGTAGGTCTTGCAGGTCAGGCGGCGGCGGGAGTCGTCAGCGAGGAACCCGACAAGTTCATGAAATGTCTTATTCTGCAGCTGCTGCCCGCGACGCAGGGAATTTACGGTTTTATAGTCGGCTTCCTGACGCTGATCAAGCTGAATGCCTTCAACGGCTTCATAATGGATTCCGGCGCATTCATCAGCGTTTCCGGCGGGCTCGGTATATTCTTTGCATGCCTTCCGATGGCGTTGGCGGGGCTGTTCAGCGCCATTCATCAAGGAAAAGTCGCGGTAGCGGGCATAGCGCTCGTCGCAAAGCGCCCTGAAGAGTCGACTAAGGGCGTATTGATGACGGCGATGGTCGAAACCTACGCGCTGCTGGCGCTGCTGATTTCGATACTTGCGCTGTTCATACCGAACTGGGCATAATTGCCGTTGACCGGGTAAAAGATGAACAAGATAGCCGAAAAAATCATATCCGACGCGTCGGCGAAGGCGGAAGAGCTCGTTAAAGAAGCGAGGATGAAAGCCAAAGTTATCTCGGACGGCGCCCTGGCGGAGATCAGGGAGCTGGAACGCGTGGCAAAAGCCGAGCGCGCGACATATGCCGAAGGGGCAATGGCTGCGGCGAAGGTTTCTGCGGAGCTCGAGCTTAAAAGGAGAAGGCTTTCCGCCGAAAAAGCGGTGCTGGACGAACTTTACGCCGCGGCGGAAAAGGAAATTGCCGCCATGAAAAAGGAAGAGTACCTGAAAATCATCGAAAAGATGCTTTCCTATGCCGACGACGGCGACGAGGTGCTGATAGCCGAGAGCGACAAAGCTCGGATAACCGAAAAATTCATCAAGGAAACGGCAAAGAAGAGGGGTATCGCGCTGACTCTTTCGAAGGACTCCGCGCCGATTTCGGGCGGAGTGATATTGAAAGGGAAGTACGCCGATAAAAACCTGTCGCTTTCGGAAGACTTCCGCGAATTGAGGAGCGAAACGGAACCCGGTATCTGGCGGGCTCTGTTCGGTAAAAGCTGATGCAGAACGGACTACTTTTCGCAAACGCCGCCGTCAAGACGATGGAGTCGAAATTGTTCGGCGCCGAGAAGATGGCAAGGCTTCAGGAGTCAGATAATCTGACCGACGCCGTACGCATTCTCCGCGAGGCGGGCTTCGGCAATGCCGAAAGCGGCGACGACTACGCCGGGATGATTGCTTCCGAGGAAGCCATGGTCGAAAACTTTGTCAGGAAGAACGCACCCGCCGGGGCGGGATTCGAATGCTTCTGGCTGAGGACGGACTGCCATAACCTCAAAGTGGCGCTGAAAGCCAGGTATTTCGGAATGGACGACGAAGGTCTCTACCTTACCGGCGGCGTCATGAGCGCGGAATTCGTCAGGGAAGTCGTATTCTCGGAAGGAAAATCGCTCGGAAATTTGCTGGACGAGGCGATTCGGGAAGCGGCGTCGTTACACGCCGGGAACGCTCTCACCGCGAAGGCATTGGACGAGGCGGCGGACAGAGCGCTGTACAGGGAAACGGCAAAGCTCGTCTCCCGAAAGGGAGTTGCGAAGGTGGTCAGGGACTACTTCACCCGCATGGCAGACCTCACGAACGTACTTTCCTACCGCAGGGCAAAAAAGTATGGCGGCGCAAAAAGTTTCGAAGGATGTTTTGTCGAAGGCGGCTTGATTCCGTCGGAGAGCTTCCTTCGCGCATTCTCAGACAACTCTTCCGGGCTGGAGCTTGCGGCGCGTGCGGGGCTGAAAACCGACGGCATCGATTCGGACTCCGACCTCGAAAAGGCAAAAGAGGAGTACCTTCTCCGCCTGATGACCGGGATGAGTCCCGACATGTTCACGGTGCAGCCGATAATGGGTTATTACCTCATCAAAAAGGCGGAGTGCCGCGCCATCCGTACCGTAATGACATGCATTCGGAACGGGCTCGGAAAAGATGAAATCAAAAGGAGAATTATAAAAATTTATGCCTAACGACCGCGTCGCCGTGGTGGGCGACAAAAACGCGATATCGGCTTTCAAGGCGCTCGGAGCCGACGTTTTCGGGATAAAGTCCTCTTCCGAAGCGCACGATACGATAAAAAAGCTGGCGAGAGAGTACTCGGTCATCTTCGTAACCGAGGACATTGCCGAGAGCGAAGAGGAGTTGCTGAATCGCTACAAAGCCCGCCCGTATCCCGTGGTGATAGCTATTCCGACGGCGGCGGGAAGTAACGGTTACGGCATGGCTCAAATTGCAAAAAATGTCGAAAAAGCCATCGGCAGCAGCATTGTTTTAGAAGACGACTGAGGGGAACCAAGGAGTTTATATGGGCAGAATAGTCAAAGTATCCGGACCGCTTATAGTGGCGGACGGCATGGGCGAAAGCAAGATGTTCGACGTCGTCAGAGTCGGTAAGCAGCGGCTTATCGGCGAGATCATCGAACTGAGAGGGGAAATGGCTTCGATAGAAGTCTACGAAGAGACGGCGGGGATAGGTCCCGGCGACGAAGTCTTCGATACCGGCGAACCGCTGTCGGTGGAACTTGCTCCGGGGCTTATCGAAAGTATATACGACGGCATTCAGCGTCCCCTCGACAAACTTCGCGAGGCGGGCGGCGACAGGATAGCAAGAGGTGTGGAAGCCTCCCCGCTCGATCACCAAAAAAAGTGGGCGTTTACTCCGACGGCGAAGAAAGGAGATAAACTTTCGGCGGGCGACTGCCTCGGTTTCGTCATGGAAAACGAGTTCGTAAAGCATAAGATCCTTATGCCTCTCGGCGTCGCCGGAACGATAAAGGAAATTTACGCGGGCGAGTTCACGATAGACGAACCCGTTGCGACAGTCACTGCCGAAACGGGAGATATAAAGATAGCGATGCTCAGAAAAGCCGCCGTCAGGAAGGGGAGACCCTACCGCGAAAAACTTTCGCCTTCTTCTCCGATGATAACCGGTCAAAGAGTTATAGACACCTTCTTCCCGATTGCGCGCGGCGGCGTGGCGGCGGTACCGGGACCATTCGGCTCGGGAAAGACCGTTGTCCAGCACCAGCTTGCAAAGTGGGCGGACGCCGACATCATCGTCTATGTCGGCTGCGGAGAGCGCGGAAACGAGATGACCGACGTGTTGAACGAGTTCCCGGAACTTACCGACCCGAAGACGGGGGAACCGCTGATGAAACGCACCGTGCTTATCGCCAATACCTCCGATATGCCGGTTGCGGCGCGCGAAGCCAGCATATATACCGGAATAACGATTGCGGAGTACTTCCGCGACATGGGATACAACGTAGCCATCATGGCGGATTCCACTTCGAGATGGGCGGAGGCGCTCCGCGAAATGAGCGGACGACTCGAAGAAATGCCCGGCGAGGAAGGTTACCCCGCCTACCTTTCGGCGCGGCTTGCGGAGTTTTACGAGAGAGCGGGTATCGTGAAAGTGCTGGGTTCCGGCGACGCCGTGGGCTCGGTAACGGCAATAGGCGCCGTCTCTCCCCCCGGAGGCGATCTTTCCGAGCCCGTCTCGCAGGCGACTTTGAGGATAGTCAAGGTCTTCTGGGGGCTCAGCGCCTCGCTTGCCTATAAAAGGCACTTCCCGGCGATTGACTGGCTGCAAAGCTATTCCCTTTACACCGACCGCCTTTCCGATTGGTTCGATTCCAACCTCGGCGAGGAGTGGAACAGGATGCGCGCCGACGCCATGAGAATCCTCCAGGAGGAGGCGGAACTGAACGAAATAGTCAGGCTCGTCGGAATGGACGCGCTGGGCGGCAAAGACAGGGTGACGATGGACACCGCAAAATCGATCCGCGAGGACTATCTCCACCAAAACGCCTTCCACGAAACTGACACATACACTTCTACGGAAAAGCAGCTCAAAATGCTGGGGCTCATTCTGGAGTTCGACCGCCTGGCGCGGAACGCGCTTCAAAAGAACGTTGACGCCGAGGATATCATCGCTCTTCCCGTCAAAGAACGGATAGGGCGCGCCAAATATATCCCCGAGGAACGCATGGAGGAGTTCAGGATCATTTCCGAAGAGATGGAACGTCAATTTGCAGGGCTCATCGGATAAGAGGTAGATATGCTTAAAGAGTACAAGACAATAAAAGAGATAGTCGGTCCGTTGATGCTGGTAGAAGGCGTCAGCGGCGTAAAATACGACGAATTGGTGGAGATCACGCTGGACGACGGCAGTTTAAGGCGCGGGAAAGTGTTGGAAGTCAATGCCGACAGGGCTTTGGTGCAGCTGTTCGAAGGCTCACACGGCATACGTATGTCGACGGCGAAGGCGCGTTTTCTCGGAAGACCGCTGGAGTTAGGGTGTTCTCTCGACATGCTGGGCAGAGTTTTCGACGGCATGGGACGGGCGAAGGACGGCGGCGCCGACATCATTCCCGACAAAAAATACAACGTCAACGGTCAGCCGATAAACCCCGTCGCAAGGGATTATCCTAACGAATTCATACAGACCGGAATCAGTGCGATAGACGGTCTGAACACCTTGGTGCGCGGACAGAAGCTTCCGGTGTTTTCGATGTCCGGGCTGCCTCACGCCAACCTCGCCGCTCAGATAGCAAGACAAGCCCGCGTTCCGGATTCTTCTTCCGAGTTCGCCGTCGTCTTTGCCGCGATAGGCATAACTTTCGAGGAAGCCGACTTTTTCATCTCCGATTTCAAAAAGACGGGTGCTGCGGACAGGACGGTGACGTTCGTCAACCTTGCAAACGACCCCGCCATCGAGCGTATCGCAACTCCGAGAATGGCGCTGACGGCGGCAGAGTACCTGGCTTTCGAATGCGGCATGCACGTTCTTGTCATCATGACCGATATCACTAACTATTGCGAGGCGCTCCGCGAAGTTTCCGCCGCGAGAAAGGAAGTGCCCGGAAGAAGAGGTTACCCCGGATACCTGTATACCGACCTTGCTTCGATTTACGAAAGGGCGGGGCGCATCCGCGGCAAGAAGGGCTCGATCACCGAGATCCCCATTCTGACAATGCCCGAGGACGACAAGACCCACCCCATTCCGGATCTTACCGGCTACATCACCGAGGGACAGATCATACTTTCGAGGGAGCTCCATAAAAAGGGCGTCGTGCCGCCGATAGACGTGCTGCCGTCGCTGTCGCGACTGAAGGACAAGGGTATCGGCGACAAGAAGACCAGAAAGGATCATGCCGACACCATGAACCAGCTCTTTTCCGCTTATGCAAGGGGGAAGGAAGCAAAGGAACTCGAAGCCATCCTGGGCGAAGCGGCGCTGACGCCGATGGATCTGAAATATGCCGAGTTTGCGGCGGAGTTCGAAAAAGAATACGTCTCGCAGGGCTTTGATAAAAACCGCACGATAGAGGAGACTCTGGATCTCGGCTGGCAGCTGATGCACATACTTCCGCGTGCCGAGCTCAAACGTATCCGCGACGAATACCTGGACGAATTCTATCCCGAAGAGGGTGAAAATAAGTAAAAGCGAAGGAAACCATGGCAAGACTCAACGTAAATCCTACCAGAATGGAGATGCGTACCCTGAAAGGCAGGCTGAAAACCGCCGTCAGGGGGCACAAGCTTCTGAAAGACAAATCCGACGAAACCATCCGTAGGTTTATGGAGTATGTGCGTCTGAATAAAAAGTTGAGACGGGAAACGGAGGAAGAAGTTGCCGCCGCGCTGAAAGCTTTCGTGGCGGCGGGAGCGCAGTCCACCCCCGCGGAGATAGCGGAAGCCGTCGGCGTGCCGGCGGGACGGTTGAAGCTGAAGTCCGGGGAAGACAATATCATGTCTGTCAGAGTGCCGAAGATCGAAATCGAAGAGGCGGACAGCGCCGCAATTTTCCCGTACTCCTTTGCCTCGACTTCCGTCGAGCTGGATGCGTCCGTCAAAAAGCTTTTTGCAGTAATGATAAAGCTTATCCGCCTTGCCGAGGTGGAAAAGACCTGCTCGATGCTGGCGGATGAGATAGAGAAGACGCGGCGGAGAGTCAACGCTCTCGAATACGTCATGATTCCGGATTACGAGGAGACGATAAAATATATTTCTATGAAATTGGACGAAAACGAGAGGGCGAACACCATTCGCCTGATGAAAGTAAAACAAATGTTGAACGAGGATGGGAGCAAGGAGGTATAATGCGCTTCAAACGTTTGCTTGTCATTCTGCTGATAATAACGGTTTTATGTGTTGCGGTTGCCTGTAACGACGATTCGGATACCCAAACTCCGGATAACGTGACGGGCGATAATACCGACATACCCTCCGGTGACAATACCGGAACGCCTTCCGGAGGCGACGACGATGTCGAAGGCGACGAACCCGCGGGCTCGAAGGATGAAGAGGAAACTCCCGCTTTGGAATATGAGTCCGACGGAGAGTTTTACTATACTTCGGTTTCCGACGGCTATGCCGTGGTAAAAGCGGTCGACCCCGATATAATTACCGCAGTCATTCCCGCCGAATTCAACTCGAAGCCCGTCACCCGGATAGCCGACGAGGCATTTTACAACAGCGACTTTTTGGATGCGGTGACCATCCCGAAAACCGTTGTTTCGATAGGGGACAGGGCGTTTTCGCTCTGTTACGAGTTAAAGTCGGTTATTTTCGAAGAAGGTTCGGAGCTGACAGAGCTCGGCTGCGGAGTTTTCCGCTGCGCGGAATCTCTCGAGAGTATAGACTTTCCTCAAAGCCTTACGAGTATCGGAAGCGACTGCTTCAACGAAGCGAAAGAGCTTTTGGTTATATCGGGGCTCGATAACGTTATAAGGATAGGTCGGGATGCTTTTAAAGACACCGCATATATGGTCAAGCAGTCTGAGACCCCGGGTCTCGTCGTCATCGGCAAGACGGCTTACGACTTTATTGCGGCGGAAGGGTATTCGGGCACTTTGGACGTCTACTCGGGCGTTGAATCGATTGCCGACGGCGCCTTCGAAAACGCCGACACCGTTTTTGAAGTTAAAATCGCCGCTACCGTTACGCATATCGGGGAGGGGGCTTTCGCCTGCTCCGACAATATCGAAAAAATCAGCGTTGACGCGGGAAACCCCGTTTATTATTCCGAAGATAACGCCGTTCTTTATAAAAACGGCGACACGGTGACTCTCATAAGAGGGACAAATACCGTTCCCGAAGGAGTAACCCACATCGCTTCGAAAGCCTTTTCCGGTTCTGCCGTTATTACTGAAGCCGATATTCCGGATACCGTCGTTTCGATAGGGAAAGAGGCGTTCAAGGATTGTCGGAAATTGGAAACCGTAATCATCCCGGAAGGAATAAGATTGATAGACGAGTATTCTTTTTGGGGCGACCTCGAGCTTCAATCGGTTACTGTTCCCGCCTCGGTGAGGGAAATCGCGGGCACCGCTTTCAGCGGATGCGAAAAGCTTCTGACGGTAACGATAGATTCTCCCTTCGTCATAGAAGCGGCGACGATGGCGCTTTCGGTAGGTCACCTTCTGGAATACGCCGAAACAGTTTATATTCCCGAGATAATGACCGAAGAGGAATATCGGGCGGCTGTCGGCGCGCTCGAAGAGCAGTTCGAAGGCGAGGAACTTACCGCAAAACAGGAGGAACTTACCGCGTATTATTCCGCCATAAAAAACGCCTCTTCGGACTATCTCGCCGCGGCGTTTTTAAAGGTAAATTCCGACCTCGAAGGTTACAGGAAATTTACGAGAAAGTAATATAAGGAGGCGCTTCGGCGGGAAAAAAGTATGTTGATCAGGGCTTTGAAGCTGAAACCCGCCACCAAGGAATATATCTGGGGCGGCACGAAGCTTAAAACGGAATGGGGGAAGAGCGCCGACACGGAGACGATCTCCGAATGCTGGGAGCTGTCCGATTTCCCGGGATCCGAAAGCGTCATTGACGACCCGAGTTTTCCCGGGTACACCTTGGAAAAGCTGAAAAAGCTGCACCCCGAGTTTTTCGGCGAGAAAGCGAAAAAATTCAAAAACTTTCCGGTGTTGATAAAACTTATCGACGCCGCAAAAGATTTGTCGATACAGGTGCACCCCTCCGATGAATACGCCGCCGCTCACGAAAACGGTTCCTACGGGAAGACGGAGTGCTGGTACGTCGTCGACTGTGACCCGGGGGCGTATATTCTTTTGGGGTTTAAGCGGGCGGTGAAAAAAGAGGAGCTTTCCGCGGCTGTATCGGACGGCTCCGTAACCGGGCTTATGAATAAATTTTTCGTCAAGCCCGGCGATTTCTACTTCGTGCCCGCGGGAACGGTGCACGCCCTTTGCAAAGGGGTGACGGTGCTGGAGATCCAGGAAAATTCGAATATAACTTACAGACTTTTCGATTACAATCGCCTCGACAAGGACGGAAAACCGCGCAAGCTTCATATAAGGGAGGCGCTTGACGTCACCGACCCGGACGCCTTCGTTCCCGAGCCCCTCCCCGCGGCAAGGGATTTTATCTACGGAAAAGTCAGAAAACTTTGTCATACCGAATATTTCAGCGTAAAAGAAGTCTTTTTTAACGAGATGTATATCCTTTACACAGCCGACTCTTTCGCGTCCTTTACCGTAGTAGAAGGAGAAGGCGAGATCGTTGACGAAGGGGGCGGGAGCGGCACTCCGTTCAAAAAAGGGGACAGCTTTTTCGTTCCCGCGGGCGTCATTGTGAGACTGAAAGCTAATCACGGAAAAGTCATAGTGACAGAAATATAACCAATAAGCAACTCAAATATCATTTCGGAGGAGAAAATGTATTATATAGGTATCGATGTAGGCGGAATGACAATAAAAGCGGGCATCGTCGACGAAAACGGCAAGCTCTACATAAAGGACGCCGTACCCACTCTGCCGGAGCGGCATTATTCCGAAATAGTTCGCGATATGGCTGAGCTTTGTAAGTCGATAGCCGCAAAGCAGGGGATCGATATAACCGAAATAGCCGGCGTAGGCATGGGGATTCCCGGTACGATAAACTCCAAAGCGGGTGTCATAACCTATTCCAACAATATAAACTTTGAAAAGGTTCCCATCGTAAAGGAGTTCGGAAAGTACATCAAATGTCCCGTTTATATCAATAATGACGCCAATGCCGCGGCACTCGGCGAAGCTAAATTCGGTTCCGGCAAAGGCAGCCGCGACGTCGTCTTCGTCACGCTCGGAACCGGAGTGGGGACAGGCATCATCACCGAAGGCATTTTGCTGGAAGGGAAGATGGGCGCGGGAGCCGAAGGCGGACATATCGCCTTAAAAATGGGCGGCGAACTTTGCAGCTGCGGGAAGCGCGGCTGCTGGGAAGCGTACGCCTCCGCCACCGCCATCATCCGCCAGACGCGGAAGGCGATGGAGCTCCACCCCGAATCGCTGATGAACGCCGAGGCGGAAAAGGAAGGGAAGGTCTCCGGGAGAACGGCGTTCAATGCCGCGAAAAAAGGTGATGTCGCCGCTAAAAAAGTCGTCGATAACTACATAAAATATGTGGCGGAAGGCATCATTTCGATGGTCAATCTTTTCCGTCCGGACTACGTGCTGATCGGGGGCGGCATTTCCAACGAAGGCGATTGGCTGATGCAGAAAATTCAAAGAAGGGTTAACCGATACAGCTTTGGCGGGCACCGAAACCCCAAAGTTTATGTCAGAAAAGCCGTACTCGGCAATGACGCGGGTATCTATGGCGCGGCGGCGCTTGCAATGAAAAAATGATGAAATATATAACTTATGAATACGGAGTAAAAGGGCGGTTGCCGTTCGTCGAGAATTTCGCGGGAAGTTCCGAAACGGGTCCCTCCGTTACGTTAGACAGCTATCCCGAAAGGGCGATGGTCGAATTGAACTCCACCCCCGAAAAACCTAACGGCGTAGTCATCGCAGGGGAGCTCGGCACGGTTTGGGAGCTCAGTTACTCCGTATATAAAAACGGCAGGTGGCAGGAGGCAAAGGAACTGAGGGAACCCGACTATTCCGCCGTCGCAAAGAACGGGCGTTTCCGTTACGTTATGGCTGAAGGGGTCGCCGTTACCTTCGTAAAGTACGACATTTCCTCCGTCGCGGTCAGTCTGACGGCGCTTGAAAAGCTGAAAATCAGGCTGCATTTCAAGCCACGCTATTCCGAATATGCCGAAATGAAGCTGCAGATGAACACTCTTTTCGCTTCCGCACCCGAGCATGCCGTCATAGTCGGAAGCCGGCGGCGCGCGGAGGACTTTATCGTTCACGAGGGGCGTTTCGGGGTGGAATTCGGCTCCGACGCCGTGCGGGAGTATGCGGCGCTGACCGTTTTCGGCAGCAAATCCAACGGAAGTTACGATGTCGGAATGAACGAAGCCACCTATGAAGTGGCGCTGAATAAAGGAAGCTCCAAGGTCACGGTTTTCATGCGCGTAGGCAGCGAAGAAAAGGTGAAAGAAGTGCCTTCCGAGGAAGAGCTCATAAGAGGTATAGGAAATGCCGAACTGGAATATACGGCGCAAAAAGCGGTAGGAACGGGAGAACTTGCCGGGAAAATCTCAGAAATTCACTCCGGAGTTTATTCCCACCGCGCCTACGACGTTCTCGGGATGCGCTCGGAGTACTTCCCGGACAAACAGGCAAAACACGCCGATTTGAGTTTCGAGCCTACCGCCGGGGCGCTCGGGGTCATCGCCTGTGCGCTTTCGGGCGATATCGACCGCGACAGAGCGGTGCTGCTTGCGGGAGAGCCCGCTTTCGGCGCTCTTCAATTATGGACTTCGTATGTTTTAAGCCGCGACAAGGCTCTCTTAGAAGAAGGCTATCCGGGTCTTACGGAAGCTTTCTCCGACGACGACAAATTGGTGATTTCCGATTCCGTAAGGCGTGAGGTTGCTTACAAACAGCCCGGTTCGCCGATGAAGGTGCTGGGCGGAGAACCCGTTTATTCCGTCGAATTTTCGGCATATAAATTGATTGCGACGGAGATAAAGGCGCTGGCTGCCCGTGTGCTGGGGAAGCATGACGACGCGGAAAAACTCGACCTCAGAGCTGCCGCTTTGGCAAAATCTTTTAACGAATGTTTTTACGACGAGCGGCTGGGGTTATATATGGACAGGTACATTTCGGGCGGTTTCACCGGCGTTTACGGCGCCGCTTCCTTCCTGCCGCTGATGACTTCCGCCGTCAACTCCCATGATATTCTGGACGCACTGTTGTTCAATCTCGAAGATCCCGACAGGTTTTGGTCGAAAGCACCCGTCCCGAATATCTCCGTCGACCACCCCGCCTACGGAAAACCGGTCTTCGACAAGTTAAGCTTCACCTCTCCCTACATGGGATTTACCGGTGCCGCTCTCCCGGGGCTGAACTACGTTATCTATCAGGGGCTGGTTTCGAAGGGTGCCGACAGGGAAGCGGCGCGCTTTGCCGAGGCAATGGCGAAGCTGTATTCGGAGTACTTCGACCGCTACGGCTTCGTTCCTGACAGGCTGCTCCCGAATGGCAAAATTGACCAAGAGGGCTCCCGAAACTCGCTTTCCGGGAACCTTATCGGACTTATCGGAGTGCAGGAAGTATTGGACGCCGAGTATTTCGGCAACGACCTTCGTCCCGCGCTCAGGTTCGGAACGCGGCTTCAGGGAAGGCACTCCGTATCGGGAGTAAAATTTTTCGGGCACAGCGTGCAGACGGAATCGGGCGAGGAGTCCGTTACGCTGATAGTCGATGGGAAGAAGGTCTTCGAAGCCATCGGCGGGAGTTGCAAAGTGAGGCGTTTTTCGGAGTCGAAAGAGGGCGTCGATTTTTATATAGCTTCCGATAAATCGCTGACGCTGACGCTGAACTACCCCGTCTTCACGTCGTCTGCCCCGAACAGGATTTTGCGCTTCAATCTCCCTGCGGGAAGGTTCAGGATAGTCGTCAAAGGCTCCGATTTTAACTACTTTTCCGTTTAGACACTTTAAAAAGGGAAACAACGGAATATACGCGCGCGTTCATTATTATAAATAAACGCAATAAAAAGGCTTTCCCGGGAAGTTAGTCGGTCGGTATATCATTCGGTTGCGGCTTCCGGATAGTTTAAAAACGACGAAGGGCGGCGTTTTTTGCGGTAGGCGATTTTTTAAGAAAGCGACGCGGGCGTTAATAATGGTCAAAATAAAATTTCATGCGATTTTTTGTTGCAATCGTCAAATTTTTATGGTAAAGTTATAGCTGCCGCTCGAAAGAGGCTTTAAGTCCGTGCACACGGCGCCTTGACGGCGAGTTCCTGAATGGAGGTAGAACCGATATGTACGCGATAATCGCAACCGGCGGAAAGCAGTACAAAGTCAGCGAGGGAGATACTCTTCGCGTAGAGCTTCTGAAAGAGGAAGCCGGCAAGGAAATCGAACTCGAGGTGCTTGCATTGGTCGATGACGGCGATGTCAAAGCGGGCGACGCGTTGAAAGACGCTGCGGTAACCGCTAAGGTCGTAGGCTGCGGAAAAGGTAAAAAGATCAATATCTTTACCTACAAGGCAAAGAAAAACGTCCGCAGAAGACAAGGTCACAGACAGCCGTACACCGAACTCGAGATAGTAAAAATCAAAGCATAGCCGATGACAACGGTAACGGTTACCAGGAAATCGGGGCATATATATAAGGTAAAGGCGTCAGGCCATTCCGGATATGCCGCGGAAGGTAGCGACATAGTCTGCGCCGCGATCAGCGCATTGACGCAGGGGGCGGTGTTGGGATTGAAAAAAGTCGCCGCAGTAAAAGTAACCGAATCCGAATCGGAAGGGAAATTGGAATTTGAAATATCCGAATACAACGACGCAACGGACGCCATATTGGAAACGATGTTGCTGTCTTTAAAGGATATATCGGAATCCTATCCGCGCCACCTTAAAACGGAGGATATTAAAAATGATTAAACTTCAATTATTTGCTCATAAAAAAGGATCCGGCAGCTCCAAGAACGGGCGTGATTCTCACGCGCAACGTTTGGGACCGAAAAGATCCGACGGTCAATTCGTGCTGGCAGGCAATATTCTGGTAAGACAGCGCGGCACGAAGTTCCATCCCGGTACCAACGTCGGTATCGGCAAGGACGATACCTTGTTCGCTTTGATCGACGGCGTTGTCCGCTTTGAACGCAAGGGCCGTTACGACAAGAAAGTCAGCGTCTATCAGGTAGAGGCGTAAGGCTGAAATACCGTAATGAAGTACAATATTTCATGCGGTAAAATCTTAATAGAGGATACCTCGGAATTCCTCCCGAAACATATTTTGGAATGTGGGCAGGTTTTCAGGTACCTAAACTCGGATTCAGGCTACAAAATTTTTTC
>CALVTP010000029.1 GCA_944362765.1 uncultured Clostridia bacterium
ATCCCCCGCGGCTTTTAGCCGCTCCCATACCTCATCCTACTCCTCATTCCATGTGGCTACCTTGTGGAAAGATGTCGCCATGAGAACGCGAAAGCGGAATAATGGCATGATTATTCTGCTACCAAATACCCTATCCCGCGCAGCGGCAACCTTGTGGGCGGTTGGGCGGGTCTAGTCTTCCCGGAGCGAAGCGACTACCTTGTTATGTATAACCGCCGCGATATTAACGACTCTGCCACGATTCGAGCAGACACCCGCCGCGCAGCTTAGCCCCGGCAAAGTGCGCACACCAAACCCTCCGCCCCTCGGCGGTAATCGCAACCCTATCCCTTTAAATTATATCACATTCTGCCTATAAATGCAATACTTTTTGTTAAATTACTTTGTTTAATTTAGAGATTTATAATTGTTTTCTTACTGATTTTAGTTGATAGAATCTATGCAATATGTTTAATGTCATGATGTATTAAATACAAGGAAAAGACCTGCTTATCCAGTTGCTTTCAGATCCACGAATTGACCGATTTGTGCGAAGCAGTCTCCATGAGCACAAGGTTTAGATATGATTATCTTCCTTACCCCGCAAAGCGGCAACCTTGTGGGCGGTTGGGTGGGTCTAGTCTAATCGGAGCGAAGCGACCACCTTGTTATGTATAGCCGCCACGATATTAACGACTCCGCCACGATTCGAGCGAGCGCGGGCGCGCACTTTTGCGCCGGCAAAAGTGCGTAGCCCAAGTGTTTGCCCCAAGGGCAAACACCCTTTGAGCTGACGGAGTGAGAGCTTATCGAGTATCCGTATCCGTCCCCTATAATTATATCATAGAGGGGAGTAAATTGCAATAGTTTTTGCTAAATTAATTGATTTAATTTAATGATTTGTATTTATTTTCGTGCGGAAATTATAGCATACTGATTCAATACACAACATTGTTTTTTGTAAGAGTTTCTTTGGATAAAGCCTGTTTAAATAATGCCCTATGTTGTCTCTGTATTTATTCATAGTACCCCGCTATATTTCAATAATACCGCTTCGAAGAAATTTCTATCGCCCCAGAAATTATCTTTTTTTATAATTTTCTTCCCGCGATTTAAAGTAAGAAAACTTTTCAGCTCGCGAAAACAGACACTTATAAAAAAGCTTGTACTCTCGTACAGGCTTTTCCATAAGGTTTTGTTTAAGCGAACAATAAAAGTGCTCTTACTTTTACTGTGCGGGAAGAAAATTAGGTATATAACCGTAGCGGAGCCCTGTCGACTCTTCGAATTCGGCGATAAGCGTGCGCGAAGTGGCGGCAATGTCGTCGACGGGGGTGCCGTCTTCGAGCTTGTCTCCTGTTGCGCCGAGATAGTCGACAGAGACAATCCTTGCGCCGTGGCGCGCCGAATCCAAAAGTTTCCTGTATCCCGAGACCGCGTAAAGCGTCTCCCCTCTTTTTACTGCGCAAATGTCGCCGTCGGGGTATTTGAGGAGACGTTCCGTCGGGTACAGCGAAGAAAGCGAGGAATAAAAGCCGTGGTAGCTGTGGTCTGAGGAGTACTTTTCGGCTGCGCCGACAATAAGTTCAAGCTCCTCCTTTACCGTCAGCATCGAGGTGTCCAGCACCAGGTCGTAATTTCGGTAATCGGACATTTTTACGTTGTACAAGAGTTCGTAGCGTTCGTTTTCGAGACGGCGCCTTTCTATGAGGTTCTGCATGGCTTCTTCTTTGGAAGCGTACCGCTCCTCTTCGGCGACGCGGTGGAAAAATACTCTGTCGGCGGCGATATCGGGCGCCACCAGGAGGTGAACTTTGAAAGCGCCGCGAACAAAGTGCCACGCCATTCTCGAATCGAAAACGACATCCTTTCCGCGCATGCTTTCGGCGTATTCTACAAGTCTTGCGTCGATGATCCGGTCATAGTGATGGTCGAGTTTGCAACGCTCGTTCAGTTCCAGCGTGGAGATCCCGAGCTCCGACGCGAACTCCCTTTGAATCCTGCCGGTGTGGAAAATCTCAAATCCGTACTCCGATTGCAGGCGCTTGCAAAGCTCGCTCTTTCCCGAACCGAGCTGTCCGTTTATCGCTATAAACATTATTCCTCTCCGTCCAAGATGTCCCCTATTACGGAGTCGACTTCGGCTGCTTCTCCGCGCTCTTCGTCCGAAACGTTTTCCGCTTCGTCGGAAAATTCATCTGTTCCGATATTGTCGTTTTGGGTGTCCGATATTTGAGTTTCGGTTGCCGATATATCAGTTTTTTCGGAATCGGGAGTTTCTCCGTCGGGGGAGGAAGGAGTTAAGGGATCGATATCTTCCTGAGGAGCAAGCGCTACCGCCGCCACCTTGCCGCCGTCGCGCAGTCTCATCAGAATGACGCCCTTGGTGGCTCTTCCGATCTTCGAAATCTCTTTTACGGGGGTACGGATCATGACGCCGGTGTCGGAGATGATTATGATGTCTTCGCTGAGGTCGACAAGTTTCATCGCGGCAAGTCCGCCTGTCGCTTCACTGAACGCACCCGCCTTTATACCTTTACCGGCTCTGCCCTGAACGCGGTAATCGTCGAGGTCGGTGCGCTTTCCGAACCCGAGTTCGGTGACCGTGACGACTTCGGCTTCGGGGTTGTGGATGACAGCCATATCGACGATGTATTCGCCCGGATCGAGGTGCATGCTCTTGACGCCCATCGAGCCTCTTCCCGTCTTTCTGACGTCGTTCTCGTTGAAGCGGATGCACTTTCCGGAAGAGCCTGCCATAATGATCTCGTTGTTGCCGTCGGTAATATCCGCCGTCAGCATGAGGTCGCCTTCGGAAAGGGTGATGGCGATTTTTCCGCTCTTTCTGATACGGCTGAACTCGCCGAGGTCGCACTTTTTGATTAAGCCGTACTTAGTCGCCATGACCATATACCCGGAGTCGTAGTTGTTGACGGGAAGGTATGCGGTTATCTTTTCTCCGTCCTCTAACGGGAGGAGGTTGACGAGCGCCCTGCCTTTTGCGGCGCGCTGCGCTTCGGGAACTTCGTAGGCTTTCAGGCAATAGACTTTGCCGCGGTCGGAGAAGAACAACAGATCGTCGTGGGAATTGCAGACGAACATTCTGACGACGAAGTCCTCATCCTTTGCTTTGTGGGCGGTAACGCCTACGCCTCCGCGGTTTTGCGCCTTGTATTCGTGGACGGGAGTGCGTTTGATGTAGCCGCCGTAGGTTGCGGTAATGACTACTTCCTCTTTCGGAATGAGGTCGGCGATATCGATGTCGCCCGCGTCGTAGCTTAATTCGGAGCGGCGCGGTTCGTTGTACTTATCTTTGATTTCCGTGAGCTCTTCTTTTATGATTTGTCTGACGCGCTCGGGCTTAGCGAGGATGTCGCGGTATTCGGCGATCTGCGCCTCCAATGCCGCCAACTCCTCTTTCAGCTTTTCGACTTCGAGAGCATTCAATCTGCCGAGCTTCATTTCCAGAATGGCGATAGCCTGCTTTTCGCTGAGCTCGAACGCCGCCATCAATCTCGGTTTTGATTCGGAATTATCTTTTGAAGTGCGGATTATCCTGATCACTTCGTCGATATTGGCTTGCGCGATGACCAGACCTTTGACCAGGTGGTCACGTTCCAGCGCCTTGTTCAAAAGGAAGTTCGTCCTTCTAGTTACGACGCTGATCTGGTGGTCAATGTAGGCAAGAAGTATCTCTTTCAGGTTCATTACGCGCGGCACTCCCTTGTCCAAAGCAAGGAAGGTTATGCCCGTCGAAACCTGGAGGTTGGTTTGTTTGTAGAGGGTGTTCAGCACCACCTGCGGAGAGGCGTCGCGCTTCAACTCGATGACTATGCGCATCCCGAAGCGGTCGGACTCCTCGCGGATGTTGGAGATGCCGTCGATCTTTTTGTCTTTGACCTGGTCGGCAATGCTCTTTATCAGCACCGCTTTGTTGACCTGGTATGGAATCTCGGTGACGACTATGCAATTTTTACCGCCAATTTCTTCGATTTCGCAACGGCTGCGGATGACTACTCCGCCGCGACCGGTGCGGTACGCCTGCTTCGTTGCCGCTCTGCCCAGCACCAGCGCACCCGTCGGATAGTCGGGCGCCGGAATGTACTTCATTATCTCGTCGACGTCGATATCGGGATTGTCCAAAACGGCTATCGTGCCGTCAATGACTTCGCCGAGGTTGTGCGGCGGAATGGAAGTCGCCATGCCGACGGCGATACCTTCCGAGCCGTTGACCAGAATGTTCGGGAATCTGCTCGGGAGCACCGTAGGCTGCATGAGGGTGTCGTCGAAGTTCGGATAAAAATCGACGGTGTCCTTGTCGAGATCCCTCAGCATTTCGCCGGCTATTTTGGAAAGCCTTGCCTCGGTGTACCTCTGCGCGGCGGCGGGATGTCCGTCCACCGAACCGAAGTTCCCCTGCCCGTCGACCAGCGGACAGCGGATGGAGAAGTCCTGCGCCAGCCTCACCAACGCGTCGTAAACGGAGGAGTCGCCGTGGGGGTGGTATTTACCTAAAACTTCACCGACTATCCTCGCGCACTTTTTGTGAGGGTGGTTATAGGTGTTGCCGAGGTCGTTCATCGCGAACAGGATTCTGCGGTGCACCGGTTTCAAGCCGTCCCTCACGTCCGGTATCGCGCGGGAGACGTTGACCGCCATTGCGTAGGAGATAAACGATTTCGACATTTCTCCGAGCAGCGGCGTGTCGATGACCCGCGTTTTGGAAAGTATTTCTTTGATGTGGTTCAAATCAAGTCTGCCGGTTTTACTCATTATACGTCAAGCTCCTTTACCAAGTCGGCATGCTGCTCGATAAACGAGCGTCTGAGTTCGGGGTTTTCGCCCATCAGAACGGAGAAAATCTGATCGGCAGCCTCGGCGTCGTCGACGGTCACCCTGAGAAGCGTCCGCGTTTCGGGATTCATCGTCGTTTCGTAAAGCTGGGTGTTACTCATCTCGCCCAAGCCTTTATAGCGTTGCAAATCGTACTTCTGACCGGTGTAGGAATCCTGGAACTCCTTCAATTCGACGTCGGAGTAGTAGTAATGCTCCTCCTTGTTCGGAAGCGTCACCCTGTAAAGGGGCGGAAGCGCGATATATACGTGCCCGCCTTCCACCAACGGTCTCATAAAGCGGTAGAAGAAGGTCAGAAGAAGTATCCTTATATGGCTGCCGTCGACGTCGGCGTCGGTCATGCAGATGATCCTGTCATAGCGCCGCTTGGTGATGTCGAAATCGTCCTTGTAGCCGCAGCCGAACGCCTTTATCATCGACTTTATTTCCTCGTTGTCCAGCACGCGGTGAAGCCGCGCCTTTTCGACATTCAGTATCTTTCCGCGAAGGGGAAGGATGGCTTGGATCTGCCTGTCCCGCCCGTTTATCGCGGTGCCGCCCGCCGAGTCGCCCTCTACGAGGAATATCTCGCAGTTCATCGGGTCGGTGTCCGAGCAGTCGGCAAGCTTTCCCGGAAGCGACGTGCCTTCCATGACGCCCTTGCGGAAGCTCTCCCTTGCCTTCCTCGCCGCCTCACGCGCCCTCTGAGCGGTGATGGCTTTGGTGATGAGCTCTTTCCCGATCTTCGGATTTTCTTCGAGATACTCGCCGAGCTTTGCCTGTACGACCTTGCTGACTATACCGCGCATTTCGGCATTGCCGAGTTTGGTCTTGGTCTGCCCTTCGAATTGCGGCTCGGGAAGTTTGACGCTTAAAACGGCAGTGATACCCTCTCTCACGTCGTCTCCCGACAGCTTTTCGTTTTCTTTCAGCGTCTTGGATGCCTGACCGTAATCGTTGAGAACCTTCGTCAAAGCGGCTTTGAAACCTTCAAGATGCATGCCGCCTTCCTCGGTGTTGATGTTGTTGGCGTAGGTATAGATCTTCTCGTCGTAGCCGGTGTTGTATTGAATGGCTATTTCGACGATATTGTCCCCCACCTGCTCGTCGATATAGACGGTTTCGGGGAATACGACGTCCTTTCCGATATTCATCTGGTCGACGAAATGGCGGATACCGCCCTCATAGCAGAAAACTTCGCTGCGTTCCTGCCCTTCGCGTTCGTCGGTCAAGGTTATCTTCAAGCCCTTATTGAGGTATGCAAGCTCCCTCAACCGCTGCTTCATCATGTCATACTGGAAGACGGTGGAGTCGAAGATCTCGTCGTCGGGAAGGAAGGTGACTTCCGTACCCGTCTCGTCCGTGTCGCCCACAACCTGCAATGCGCGCTGCGGTACGCCGCGGTTAAAGACTTGTTTGTGTATCTTGCCGTTCTGGAACACCCTGACTTCCAGCCACTCCGAAAGCGCGTTGACGCAGGATACGCCGACGCCGTGCAAGCCGCCCGAGATCTTGTATCCGCCCGAACCGAACTTGCCGCCCGCGTGAAGCTTCGTCAAAACGACTTCGACGGCGGATTTCCCTTCCTTGGGTATAATACCCGTAGGGATACCTCTTCCGTTGTCCCTGACCCTGCACGAGCCGTCCGGAAGCACCGTCACTTCGATATGCGTGCAATAGCCCGCCAGCGCTTCGTCGATGGAGTTGTCGACAACCTCGGTGACGAGATGGTGCAGACCTTTTACGTCGGTAGTGCCGATGTACATTCCCGGGCGCTTTCTTACGGGTTCCAGCCCTTCCAGCACCTGAATGTCGCCGGCATCGTAACCGTGATTCAATTTTTCGGTCATATCGTTCTCCTTATATTTATTGACATATCGCATTATACGCGCGTATGTACGCGCGCGAATAACTATAATATATAATAACATATATATAATATATAAAGCAAGCGCGGGAGCAAAAAATTTCCTTTTCCTCCGCCGCGGGGGGCGCTCTGCGGTATTTATAACGGTAAAAGTTGATTTTTTCGGCGATCCGAAGACTTTTTTCCTGCTTTCTGCCCGTACCACAACATACTATTTACTTTTTTACCGCCGTGGAGTATAATTTAGATATGTATCCATATGCAATAGGCGGAGTAATAACTTTATACGGCATTCTGGTGGGACTCGGCGTTCTGATGTGCTTTGTCGTCTTCTGGCTTCTAGCAAAACACGACAAAGTCGACAAACGCTATGTCGACTTCATTTCCGTAGTGGGTGTCGTTTCGGCGGCGGGCGGTTTCGGTTTCGCGGCACTGTTCCAGTCGCTCTACGACTACATCTCCGACCCGTCGGTGGGGTTCAGATACAACGGACTCACCTTCCAGGGCGGACTGATCGGCGGCGCCGCTATCTTCCTGATCCTGACATTCGCATTCAGACACAAGTTCAAAGGCAAACTCACCGATATCCTCTCTTCGGTACCCTTAGGCATACTTTTGGGACACTCTTTGGGGAGAGTCGGATGTTTTATGGCGGGTTGCTGTTACGGTAAGCCGACGGATTCGTGGATAGGCGTCGCCTTTATAGACGCCGCGACGGGCGAGCCGATGGAGCAAAAAGTCATCCCCACAAATCTCATCGAAGCCGTCTTCCTGTTCGTCGCTTTTGTCGTGCTTTTAATTATCTATCTCAAAAAGCCGCACCCGTACAATCTCGCCCTTTACATGATACTTTACGGCATATTCCGTTTTGTCATAGAGTACTTCCGCGGCGACGCGAGAGGTTCCTTCGTACCGGGGCTGAGCCCCTCTCAATTTTGGTCGCTTCTGATGGCAATAGCGGGCATACCGCTCATATTCATCTCGAAATACGCATGGAAAAAGCGCCGGGCGGAGTTAAAGGCTGAATCGGAGCAAAGTGCGTAAAGCGGCGTACCCCCATTTTTTCCGACCGCTTTTATATAATGCAAAGAGCGCCTCTGACGGCGCTCTTTTCGGGTCGGGTGCCCCGATTTTCTTTTCCTGCCCGCCGCTTTAAATTGAACGGCGCCGGCTTTAAGACCTTTCGAAGAGCACCGCGGTTTACCGGGCTACCCTATTTTCCCCGCGAATTGTTCGTCCAGAAACAGCAGCGCCTCATTGTCCTTGGCAGCGTACTTTACCGGGTAGTCCTTGGCAATTTCGTCAAATTCCGGACGGAGGTTGTAGTGCGGCGTCATTATCCCCGGTATCAGCCCCAGCCCGTCCTCTACCGCATAGGTGCCGTCTGCGCGCTCGGAGGAGTCGGTGTACATCTTTTCAAACCAGCAGATGGCACCCGCCGAAAGTCCCGCAAGCGGCACGCCTTCGCGGTAGGCTTCGAGTATCAGCTTGTCGAAGCCCGTCTTGCGCCAGACTTCCAGCATATACAAAGTGTCTCCGCCGCCGACGTATATGAGGTCGGTTTTTTTGAGCTTTTCGGCGTTGTGCTCGAGCGGCACATCCTTTTTTGTGAGAAGGGCGACTTCGGCTTTTATATCGAATACCGAAGTGTAGATCTTCCTGAACGAATTGAAGTACGGCAGCGAATCATGGCTTGCCGTACCGATAAAAAGCGCCGTTCCCCTACCGGGACAGGCGCGCTTTTTTATGAGTTTTGCGATATATTCGTCGATTTTCAGCGTCGTCTTGCCTTTCAGTTCGCCGCCGCCGATGGCTATCAGTGTGCGCATTTTCGGGTGAAGTCCTCGTAGAGGGATTCAAAGTGCGGAAGAGCATTTTTGATGGTCTCATACGCCACACAATAGGAGAGACGCACGTACCCTTCTGCGCCGAAGCCGTCCCCGGGCACCACCAGTACTCCGTACTCCTTGGCTTTTTCCGAAAACGCCTCGGCATCGCCGCCGGGCACTTTGACAAACAGATAGAACGCTCCGTCCGGAGGGACGCACTCATAGCCTATTTTGCTCAGCCCGCCGTAGATGAGTTCGCGGTTTTTCTCGTAAGCTTCAAGATCGGGCTTCAACCGTAAACAGCGCCCGACGACATATTGCATGAGGCTGGGAGCGCAGACGTAACCGAGCGCCCTTCCCGCACCCATCACGGCAAGATAAATTTCCTTTGCGTCGGCGGCTTCGGGGTTGACGGCGATGTAGCCGATGCGCTCTCCGGGGAGGGACAACAACTTGGAGTAGGAGTAGCAGACAATGCTGTCCTTATAGAAATTCGGAATGTATCCGGGCACTATCCCGCCGTACACCAGCTCGCGGTAAGGTTCGTCGGCAATTATATATATCGGGTGACCGATTTCCTTTGCATAGGAGCCCAAAACGCGGGAAACCTCTTTCAGGCATTCGTCGTTATAGACTACTCCCGAAGGGTTGTTGGGGGAGTTTAAAATTATCGCCGCGGTCTTCGGAGTCAGCATTTTTTTGAGCGCTTCCGAGTCGATCTGAAAATCCTTTTTCGAAATCGGTAGCACTTTGAAGGCAGCTCCCGCCGCTTCGGCAAACACCTTGTATTCGGGAAAATAGGGAGCCACCGCTATCACTTCGTCAATTTCGGGAGTGACGACGGCACCGAGAGCTATCGTCAACGCCGCCGCCGCGCCGCAGGTCATGTAAATGCAGTCGGCGGTGAAGGTCGTGCCGAAGCGCTCGTTGATATACTCCGCGACAGCCTTCCTCACCCCTTGGTCGCCCTGCGCAGAGGTGTAGCCGTGAAGGGCGACGGGCTCGGTGCTTTTTACGAAGTCGATTATCGCCTCTTCGACCGCCGCGGGAGGCGGGACGGAAGGATTGCCGAGGCTGAAATCGAAGACTTTGTCGGCGCCGTACTCGGCGGCGCGCTGCTTTCCGTATTCGAAAAGCTCCCTGATGACGGAGCGCACGCTCCCCAGTCCGTAAGCTTTCTTATTATACATATTTTTCCTTATTTTTTGCGGATCTGGAAATTCCAGAGGTCGCGGCACATATCCTCGAGGTTGCGCTTCGCCCGCCAATTCAGCTCTTTTGCAGCCTTTTCGGGGGAGGCATAGCAGGAAGCGATGTCACCCGCGCGGCGGGGAGCTATTTTGTACGGAACGGGTCTTCCCGACGCCTTTTCGAAGGCTTTGACCATGTCCAGCACGGAGTACCCTACTCCGGTGCCGAGATTTATCGCCTCTACACCGTAGTTGTCGATGTGCTCAAGCGCCGCAAGGTGCCCTTCGGCAAGATCCATGACGTGAATGTAGTCCCTGACGCCGGTGCCGTCCGGAGTGGGATAATCGTTTCCGAAGACGTTCAGGTAAGGAAGCTCGCCGTGCGCCACTTTTGCGACATAGGGCATAAGGTTATTGGGAATGCCCTTCGGATCCTCGCCGATGAGCCCCGATTCGTGGGCGCCGACGGGATTGAAGTACCTTAAAAGCAGGATATGGAAGCTGTTGTCGGCGGCGTAGACGTCGCGGAGAATGTTTTCTATCATCAGCTTCGTCGAACCGTACGGGTTCGTCGTCGACAGCCTGCACTCTTCGTCGAGGGGCAGTCTTTCAGGTGTGCCGTAAACGGTGGCGGAAGAGCTGAAAACGAAACGTTTGACGTCGTACTTCACCATCGTTTCGAGCAGCGTAAGCGTCGAATCGAGGTTGTTTCTGTAATACAAAAGCGGCTTGGCGCAGCTTTCGCCCACCGCTTTCAAGCCCGCAAAGTGGATGACGGCGTCGATTTTATGCTCCGAAAAGATCTTTTCGAGAACGGCTTTGTCGGCGACGTCCCCTTCGTAGAAAATCACCTTTTTCCCGGTGATTTTTTCGACGTTTTCGATGCTTTCGTAGGAAGAATTGGAAAAGTTATCGACCGCTACCACTTCATAGCCCGCATTCAGCAAGCATACGTCGGTGTGAGTGGCTATGTAACCTGCTCCGCCCGTAACCAAAACTTTCATGATTTACGCTCCTTTATTTTTTTGTCGTTATTTTCGTTTACGTGTTTCGTCCGGCGTCGCCATTTGTCGGAGTCTATCCGATTCCGCCGGGAAATGTCGGGAAACGTCGGACTTTGTCGGACTTTGTCGGATTTTCCGGGAAGGAATTTTACTTCTCCTCTGACCCGATTTCGAGTTTCAGAAAGGCTTCGGGACGATGAAAGCTTCCGCATTTCGTCGGCGACAGTGCGTACAACCGGAGTTCCCCCGCCGAATAATCCTGAATATAGAGGTTGAAGTAGCCGTTTTTGCTGTCGAAGCCGAGCGCTTCCAGCTTTTCGAGCGGTATCGTCCACTCGCTTTCGTAGCCCGTTTCGGTCCTCTTCGCCGTCCACCCGAACGGAGCTTCCCTGAGGAATTCGAGTTCGAATTCGCCTTCCCTGTTTTCGACTGCCGCCGCATATCCGACGCCGTCCGGGTTGACTTCGAGCTCGAGATAGCGGTTCCGTCTCCCGAGCGTTATGAACAGCTCCGCCGTGTCTCCCTTCCAAAGGGGCTCGTTGTACTCCGTTCCGTAAGAAATTATATCATTGTCGAAGACCGAAAACAACACTTTCAGCGCACTTTCCGTCCGCCAAAGCATAGCTTTGCCTCCGACGGCGTCGCCGCCGGAGTTGTCCTTCAACAGCACTTCGACGGGTTCCGAACCCCATTTGAAACTACTTTCCCGCATGCTTTTTTACCGTTTCGCGCATAAAACGCTCCTCGCGCTCCATTTCCGAAACCAGCTTGAATTGGGTGCGCGCCCTGTCGAGATTGTGCCCGTCGCGGTGCACTTTGAAATAGACGTCCCCTTCGAGATAGTCCGTCAGAAAACGCATGCCGCATTCGTAGGTCATCAATATCGCCCCGAAATGCAGTAGTTCCGTCTCCTTTTCGGTCAGCCGCTTTCCGGCTTCTCCCGCGAAACCGTCGGCGTACGCCTCGAAAAGTTCCCTCGAAAAATGCACCTTGTCAAGATCCCTTTCGTCTTCCGCCGCCGTAGAAGCCCCCGAACGGATGCCGTCGCCGAAATCGTACAGAACGCTCCCCGGCATCACCGTGTCGAGGTCGATGACCGTCACCGGACGCTTGCCGACGGGGTCGATAAGCACATTGTTTAATTTGGTGTCGTTATGTGTGACGCGGCAGGGAAGCTCTCCGCTTTCAAGGGCGCGTACGACTCTTCCGCAATACTCCTTCCTTTCGGTGACGAAGGCAATTTCCTTTTCCACCTCTTTTTTGCGTCCGAAAGCGTCCGCCTCGACCGCCGAAAGGAACTTTTCATACCTTTTCAACGTGTTGTGAAAGTCCGGAATGGAGGGATAGAGGCTTTCTGCGGGATAACCGTCAAGCGCCGCCTGGAAGGCACCGAACCCCTTTGCCGAAAGATACAGTTCCTCCGCCGTCGGAACCCGCTCTATGCTGACGCCCGCCGAGATAAAATTGTACAGCCTGAACCAGCCTTCTTCCGTCCTGATAAAAGGCGAGCCGTTTGAAAAAATGACGCTGAGGCACTCCTCTTCGGGCGCTCCGCTCCCCTTTTTTATGTATTCCGTCACACCGACGATGTTTTGCATAAGGCGCGGAACGTTGCCGAAAATTTTGTCGTTTATGCGCTGCATGATGTAGCGCTTTTCCCCTTCGACAAGGAAAGTATCGTTGATATGCCCCATGCCGTAACGCGAGACTTTTTGTACTTTTCCGACGCCGTCGAAGCTCTCGGCAATTTCGATAAGACGTTTTTCTTTTGTGTTTTCGGGCTCCCTATTTTTCATTTTCGGTCTCCTTAATGCGTTGTTTTGCGATTTTTGCCACTTTTGCGTTTCTGATTAAATTAGGAATGGCGCCCCAATACAGCCGACATCTGTTGAACCACATTACGTCCAATAGTCCCTTTAACCCTTTCGGCGGGAGAGGAACTTTTTTCTTTATCGTCGCGCCGAGGTCGGTAAGCACTTTTCCGAACTCCTCACAGCGATATAGAAAGGAACTTTCGCACTCCCCTCTCCATGCTTTCTCCGCCATCAGCAGAAGTCGCGGAAAAAGCCTTCTTTCGGCGGTCTCTTCGTCGGGAACGAGCTCCGTCCAGAGCGGAAATTCCAATCCTAAAATCCTGTCGGGGTCGGCACCTTCGGGAACGTCCTTGTATTCGGCTATCGCCTGCAAAGTATTTTCGGAATAAGGCAGATCCAGGTAATACGGCTTCGCGGGCGACATGATGACGGTGCGTCCCGCGTTGATTTCCTTGACGAGCGCCTCTTCTTTCAACCCTCCCTGCCAATATTGCCAGATTATTTCCTTGTCGGGAATGCCGGTGGGTTCGGTTTCGTTCCAGGTTATCGTTTTTTTGCCGTTCTCTTTTAAAAATGCGGCTATTTCGTTGACGAAATGCGCCTGCACCTCCGCCCAATTCCCTGCGCCGAGGCGTTCCTTTTCGGCACGGCACTTCGGGCAAAGTTCATAGCGCACGGCAGGCACTTCGTCGCCTCCGATATGGTAATATTCGTCGGTAAAAATCGGGAAAAGTTCCGATAAAACATCTTTAATAAAGTCAATAACGGCAGGATTGCCGAGGCAGGCAACGTCGTGTTTTATGCCGAATGTCTCCGCTACGCGCGCACCCTCTCCGTAGCAGCCGAGTTCGGGATACGCCGCCACCGCTGCCGTAAAATGCCCGGGAAATTCTATCTCCGGCACCACCTTTATTCCTCTTTCGTGGGCGTAGGAGACGATGCTTTTTAACTCCTCCTGCGTGTAGTAACCGCCGTGACGCTTCAAACGGAAGAGCGTCCGCCTGCGCCATGCGCCAATCTCGGTAAGCCGCGGGTACTTTTTGATCTCCACCCGCCAGCCCTGGTCGTCGGTCAGATGCAGGTGCAGAACATTCAGTTTCATCACCGCCATGAAGTCGATTTGCTTCATGACGTCGTCGACGGAGAAAAAGTATCTCGAGACGTCCAGCATATACCCCCGCCAGCGATATCGCGGTTTGTCATGGATTCTGAGCTCCGTCGAAGGATTCCCCGCCGAGGCGATAAGATTTAATGTGACTTCCCCGTAGCGGTAACCGCTTTCGGTTGCCGCTTTCAACTCCGTCCGCTCCTCGCCGATAAAAAGCTCGTAGCCTTCTTCGGGCAAAAAATCCGACTTGACGCGTCCGAAGACGGGTTCGCCGTCTTTACCGACGGCGATTTCGGGGGAACCGTCCCCTTCTTCTATCCTTTGCGGATAAGGTATCAGCGGTAGCATTACACCCTCCTCTTCGAAGCAGTTACTTCGCTTCCAAAACCGCCTTTATTCTTCTGACTCCTGCCGAGCTCGACTGCTCTTTGACAATCTTGAAGTGCCCGAGCTCGCCGGTGTTCGCGGCATGCGGTCCGCCGCAGATTTCCTTGGAGTAATTCCCCATAGTGTAAACCTTGACGACGTCGCCGTAGCGGTCGCCGAAGACGCCCACGGCGCCCGAAGCGTGCGCTTCGTCCGGGGTCATCTCTTCACATGTAACGGGTACGGCGGCGGCAATCGCCTCGTTGACTTTTTCCTCCACAGCCTTAATCTCTTCCTCGGTAAGCGGACGAGGGAAGTTGAAGTCCAGCCTCAACCTCTCCGGCGTAATATTGGAACCCTTTTGCATGATATTGGGATCCGAAAGCGTCCTTCTTAACGCTTCCATCAATAAGTGCGTCGCCGTGTGGAGCCTCGTCGTTTCGACGCCGGAATCGCTTAAGCCGCCCTTGAATTTTTGCTCGGCGCCCGCCTTCGATTTTTGCTGATGCTCGTTGAAAGCGCGCTCGAAGCCCTCCATGTCAACGGTGACGCCGTGTTCGCGGCTTAATTCCAGCGTCATCTCCGGCGGAAATCCGTAGGTGTCGTAGAGCTTGAACGCCGCCTTCCCCGATATGCGGTTGTCTTTGATGTACCCCAACAGCTTTTCGAACTCCTTAAGCCCTTGGTGGAGAGTCTTGTCGAACTTTTCCGTTTCCAGGCGAAGTTCTTCGAGGATCTTTTCGGAGTTATCCTTCAATTCGGTATAAAAGTCACCGTAAATCGCGATGAATTTGGCGGCGCACTCCGTCAGCACCGAGGCGTCCAGCCCGATACCGCGGGCATAGCGCACCGCGCGCCTTATCAGGCGGCGCAGGATGTAACCCCTGTCGACATTAGACGGCGACACCCCCCTCGGGTCACCCAAAATAAAGGTCGCCGTCCTGGTGTGGTCGGCAATAATCCTGACGGCGCGCTCCGCTTCCTCCGAGGGGCAGGAAACCTTTCCCCTCAGCAGCTCGCAAACGGGGCGCAAAACGTCGGTGTCATACACCGAGGAGTAGCCGTTCAATGTCATCAGCGTGCGCTCCAACCCCATGCCGGTATCGACGTTCTTTTGTTCGAGTTCGGTAAGTCTGCCGTCGGCATGCTTATAGTAGTGCATAAAGACGTTATTCCAGATTTCGACGTACTTTCCGCCGTCGTCGGCAGGAGAATCGCCCTCTTTTTCGTCGTCGATATAGAAAATTTCGGTGTCTTCGCCGCAGGGTCCGGTAGCACCCGCTATCCACCAATTGTTTTCCTTCGGAAGATAGAAAATGCGCTCCGCGGGGATGCCCATTTTCTTCCAGACAGCCGCCGCTTCCTCGTCCCTCGGGCAATCCTCATCGCCCCGAAAGACGGTGACGGCGAGTTTTTCGGGGGAGATGCCGAGCTCCTTCGTCAAAAACTCGTACGACCACGCTATCGATTCCTGCTTGAAGTAGTCGCCGAGCGACCAATTCCCCAACATTTCGAAAAAGGTGCAGTGCGTATCGTCGCCGACTTCGTCAATGTCGCCCGTTCTGACGCACTTTTGTACGTCCGTAAGGCGCCTGCCGCCGGGATGCCGCTGCCCCAAAAGATAGGGTACCAACGGCTGCATCCCCGCCGTGGTGAACAACACAGTCGGGTCGTTTTCGGGAATCAGCGAAGCGCTCGGGATCACGGTGTGCCCCTTAGAGCGGAAAAATTCCAGATATTTATTTCTGAGTTCAGTAGAGTTAAGCATGTCTGCCCTCCGTCAAAAGTTTGGTTATCATTTGCCCGTTTGGCAAATATTCGCCGTTTTGGGCATCCTTTTCATTGTATTTGAGTGTCGAAACTACGGGTTTTGCGCTGTCGTAGAAAAGATACGGCACGGGCTCGGAGGTATGAGTCCGCACTGATATCGGAGTGGCGTGGTCGGGAAGCAACGCGAGTCTGAAACCGTCGACGTTCTTTTCGAGGAAACGGTAAAGCTCCCCCGTCGCCATGTCCACTTTCTCGATGGCGGCAATTTTCCCCGGGATGTCGCCCTGGTGCCCGCACTCGTCGGGAGCCTCGAAATGGAGATAGACGTAATCTATGCCACGCTCGAAACAATCCTTGACGGCGTCGATTTTGCCCTGCCAATTGGTTTGAAGCGTGCCCGTTGCACCCTTTACGCACGGGGAGTACATTTCCGTCCCCTTGGCTATCCCTTTCAGCAGGTCGACGGCGGAAACAATGGCGCCCTTCAATCCGAAGCGATTAAAAAAGGAGGTCAATTTCGGTTTTGTGCCCGCCCCCCAAAACCAGATGTGCGTGGCAGGACGCTTGCCGAGCGCAACGCGTTTTTTGTTGACGGGATGTCCGGACAATATCTCGCCCGAGCGGCGGATGAGTTCGGTCAGCTCCTCCCCCATTTCACCTTTCGGAAGGAATTTTCCCACCTTCTTCAAGGAAATATCGTGCGGCGGCGTCAATTCCGTCCGGACGCTCCCGCGGTACTCGATAAGGCAATGGCGATAGCTCACTCCGGAATAAAAACGGAACTTCTCGGAGCCCAATTCCTCTTCGACAGCCTCGATGAGTTCGCGCGCTTCCTCTGTCGTTATTTCTCCCGCCGAATAGTCCAGCATAACCTTTTCTTCGAGCGGTTCCGTATCCGAAAGGGTCACGAGGTTCGTCCTCACAGCCACATCCTCGGGGTTCATAATGACCCCGATGCTCAATGCTTCCAAGGGGCTCCTTCCCGAATAGTACACCTTCGGGTCATAGCCCAACACCGATAAATTGGCAACGTCGCTTCCGGGCTTCATGCCGTCGGGAACGGTTTTTACCGACCCTATCGTGCTCTTTGCCGCCAACATGTCGAAATTGGGAGTTTCGGCAGCTTCCAACGGCGTGCGCCCGCCGAGTTCCTCGAGCGGTCTGTCCGCCATGCCGTCTCCCAACACCACTAAATACTTCATTTTATACCTCTTTGTTTTTCCGTTGTTTCTATTCGCGCATTCATGCGGTTTTCAAGGGTTTTCCTCTATAACGGCTTTGAGCACGGAAAACTCCTTCCCGAAAAAGCACTCTTCCCTGCCCGTACTTTGAAAGAAAACGACTTTTATCCGCCATTCTCCCTCCGGTTTATCCGATCCGGAAGACCCGACGCCGATTTCAACGCCTCGGGAGGCAACGCCTCCACACTCCCGAACGAAAGGAAATTGCCATGGGCGCCCATCAATGTTGCCGAAAGACTTCGGAAAACTTTTTCGCTTCCCCTCTCCGCCCTCGGCGCCCGCACGCACGCCCGTCTGCCCGCGCGTATTGCTTATATTATTTAAGCGTATTATACTCTTTCCGCGCCGCTTAGTCAATTATTCCGCCGCTACTCGGGCGGCATATTCTGCGCTTCCACAATACACCTATAACAAATTATCCCTGCTAAAAAGGCGCTCTCCGTACCCCGGGCAAGAAGCAAAACCGACGGAAACTCTCCCACCGAAAAATGCGCAACCTGAAAAACAGCCGATTTTACCCGATGCCGGCGGAAAACGCCAAAGGCGCACCTCTCCACCGATTCATTTTTCGTTTGAATCCATACGTTTTTGTCTTTTGTTCGAAAAAGGCGGAGCGGAACCTGCAACCGCTTTTAAATAATCGATTTCAAAGCGCTTTTACAACGGATGAAGACAGAAAATAACGGTGAGGGTCGGAAATCAGGGTCGGGAACCGGGAGGAATTATTTTCCAGAAAGCGCTCCGAATGCGACGAGAATGTCGGCTGCTATGCGCTCCGAAAGAGGGGCGACGTTTTCGTCCATGGAAACTTTTGCCGAGGAATCGGCGTCGTCACTGATATACTTGACTGCGACAAAGGGGGTGTTCAGAGCCATTGCCGCGGCAAACACACCGGCGCATTCCATCTCGCAAGCCGTCGCGCCGAAATTTTCCGCGATCTGCTTTGCACGTGCGGAGTCAGCCACGAACACGTCCCCGGTCGCCACCGTGCCGCGCTCGCCGCCGATGGCTTCGATGACGGTTTTTGCCGCATCGTCGTCCGCCCTGCCCCTGAATTTGCCGGGAAGATAACCCGCAGCGGTAATGTCGAAATCGTGCTCCCAGACGTCGCCCGCTACCAGCTTTCCTCCCTTCGGAGTTTTACCGAGCCCTCCGGCTATGCCGAAATTCATTACGACATCGGGCTTGAAAAAGTTGATGATCGCCATTGTCGCAAGCGCAGCGTTCACCTTCCCTTCGCCGGACATGATTGCGGCGATCTCTCCGCCGTCCGCGCTACCTTTAAAGCCCTTGAAGCCGCATAAGGAAAAACATTCGGCGTCTTTCAAAGCCGCTTTGAGAGGTGCCGCCTCCGATTCCATTGCTATGACGATTGCTGCTTTCATTTTTCTTTCCGTGCAATAAAAAAGGCGCGTTCGGGCAACCGAACGCGCCGAATAGGTTACCTTTTAGGCTGAGATCGCGACAAGCTTGTATTGGGCGTCAAGTAGTGCCGCGGGCTTTAAAACTCTAACGGGTTTGAATATCGCTTCCGCTTTCATGACCGGTCCCGCCACTACAAAGTGCTTCACGGGATACAGCTTGACGGGGATGGCGTCTACGACGGTTTCCGCGTCGGGGTTGGTGGCTTCCGTATAAGTTATCACCGTCAGCGAATGCGCTTTCAGTCCTTTTGCTCCGAGCTCGATGCTGCCGACGACTTCCGACGTGTCGGGATTGGCTTCGGCGGTACCCACTCTTCCGAGATTACCGACGACTTCTGCAAAGCCTTTCCCCACGAGATCGTTGACGGCGTTCTGATCGCTTAAATCCTCATCGGTTTCTACCGAGTCGGCTGCGTCCTTGGATATGACGGCAAAGATGGCGTCGGCGACCACCGAATCCATATCGTTGATGCGGATGGACTTTCCTTCGGTGACCGGCGCACCGGCAGCATCCGCCGTAACGGACGAGTAGGAAACGATATAAACTCTGTCGGGGAGTTTGACGAATCTTCCTACGATATCGGGCACATTGTTTTCGATCTCGGCTTTGTAGTCGCTGATATCGATGGAGACCACTATTCTGAGTTCGAACTGTCCCGCCGAAATTTCTTTTATCGTCACCTCATCGACCCCCGCATTCAGGTTCTGCAGGAAGGAGATACCGTCGTTATCCGCTGTTTCTCCGGAAGCGTTGGTCTCGTTAATCATCTCCTGGAACAGGAACGCCAAAGTGGTGTCGCTGTAGGTGTACAGATACTCCTTTTCGTAGATCACGGTTTCCTTCAGAATGTCGGAGTATTTAAGACCTCCGTCCTCGGCTGAACCGTTGTTGACCGCGCCGGCAAGGTTCTTGTCGGCTTCGGGTTTCGCGACCTCGGGGTTGTATCGGTTGGTGACGATGGCTTCGACATCGGGATTCATGACTCCGCCCACCAACTTAAACATTTCTATGATTTTGACGTCGGCAAGTCCCAGATCTCTCAAGGTCATACCGCCGAAATCGAGATCGGCAATGCCCAACTGCTCGGGAGTGAGGTTAATTACAATCACCACGGCGATGACCAACAGCACGATTATGACCGCTATTGCGATCACCAGCTTCAAAAGGCATCCGCCGCAGCCGCCTTTTCCTTTTGCCATATGTCGTTTCCCTCCTTTTAGTGTTGAATTCCGTTTATCGCGCGCCCGGTGCCGGTCGTGCGCAGGCGCGTCCGCGATCCATATTAAAGTTTACATTATTTCTCCTACGTCGTCAACGAAAATCTTCACTTTTGCTTAGTTCCCGTCTTCCTTTTCGTTTTTGTCGCCTTTATTTATTGCCGGGAGAAAAAATTTCTGCCCGCTTACCGCCGTTTCGCTGTTATCCCGGCGCTGTTCCGCCCGGCTTCTCCGAACCGGATCGGAGAACCGCCACGCAAAAAGGATATTCGGTTCGTCGATAAAATCGCATAAAATTCGACAAAATCGGAAGAAAGATATCGTTATTTCGCCTTGATAACGGCTTTTTTACGGTGATATAATTTATCTCGCCAATCGGGAATATTTTTCTCCGCTTGCGCCGTCTTAAAGACGTTTCCCCGCTTTGC
>CALVTP010000030.1 GCA_944362765.1 uncultured Clostridia bacterium
ATAATACCGCTTCAAAGAAATTTCTATCGCCTTAGAAAGTATCTTTTGTGCCTGAGTATAGAAATATCGTTCGCGGCATACGTCGTATGCCGCTCTCTCATTTCGTCACTCCGCCGCAAAATCTATCTTTCTAAGACGATATCTCTTCCTTCTCTTCGGTATTATAAGAGTTGGCTCCAAAACGGACAGTCGCTTCGCTCCTGTCCTTCTACGCGGGTGTAATTTTCTTCCCGCAATCAGGTCTTACCTTATGAAAGAAGCCTGTACGTGCGTATAAGCTTTTCCATAAGGTTTAATTTTCGCGAGCAATTAAAGTTCTCTTACTTCACTCCCGCGGGAAGGGCTACAAACGACTAAACCCTCACTATAAAATACAGTCGTCTAGATGTAGACGAGCGTGTATTGAACGAGATACGTAGCGGATTGGGGCGAAGGTGAAAATGGAACGCTGTTTGAGCAAGTAGCAGCCGGGAGCACCGGTGTCGGGGGTGATTTTTTGCGAAGCGCCGGCAGGAGTGTACAAAGATGTACATGACTAGAGGCGCCCGTAGGGTGTAGACCTTGAAATCCTGTACACTTCGCGGAAAGGCACCCCCGAGAGCGCCCCTAGACGCGGGTATAATTTTCTTCCCGCATCAGGTCTTACCTTATGAAAAAAGTCCGCACGGGTGGCGAACTTTTCCATAAGGTTTTGTCTTCGCGAGCAATAAAAGTTCTCTTTCTTTAATTTTGCGGGAAGAAAATTATATTAATCTGGATACAAGTACGGTAGCATCATCTTCGGGGTGGTTGTTGATAGCGGTCAGGTATTGACTCATAATCGCTTCGGCGACGTCGTCGGGGTTGACGAAGCCCTTTGCGGTCAATACATCTGCGACGCCTTCTTTGCCGAGGACATCCAGAATTCCGTCGGAGAGCATTATCAAAAAGTGCTCCGGCGTCAGTTGAAATTTTTCCACGGAGGGCGCCGATTCGACGATCCCCAAGGGGAGAGCGTTGCATTCTATGATATCGACTTCGCCGTTATGGAGGAGGAAGCTTTCGCGGGCGCCCTGTTTGATGAGTTCGGCTTCGCCTGTTTCGGTGTTGATCAGGGCGATATCGACGGCGTTGAATTCCTCGCGGTCACGGGCGGAGAGCAGTTTTGCGGTACATTCGAGAGTGGTTTGAGCGTCGAAGCCTGCCCGTGAAAAACTTTCGATGATTTTGACGGCGGAGGAGGCATTCAGGGAAGCTTCCGAGCCGTGCCCCATGCCGTCGGAAAGCACTACCAGAGCTTTTCCGCGCGCCGGGCTGAACACCTTCTGTACGTCGCCGGAGCCGAATTCGCCCGCCGATAGCTGTCTTACGCCGAAAGCAAGCCTGTACCGCGGCTGTTTCAGGTAAATGAGCGCCACTCTGCCGAAGGAGCGCGCCTCCTCTCCGACGCATTGCATTCTGACGCGGAGTCCCTTTTCGACGGCGGCTTTTATGGCGGGGCGGTCGCTGTTTTCGGGTGCGGTGATCAGCGCTTCGTCGTCGCCGTATACCGTTACCTCGGCTGAAATAAGGCTGCGCACAAGCTCTGCCGCAATGGCTTTTTCGGCGGTTTTGTTGAAATTAAGAGGTTTTCCGACGCGCTCCGACAGCGCTCCCAGCACATTGGAAAGCGCTGCGGTTTCGGCGATCAAAAGTTGTTTGTTTTGTTGTGTTTTTTGAAGTTCTGTCTCGTAGCTAAGCTCTTTTTCGGCAAGCGCTCCCGCTGTATCCATCAATTTTTTAAGGCGGACGCAGACGGAACTCAAAAAGGGCGAGGCGTCCAGGATAGAGGCTTTTCCGTTTTTCAGCGCCGACTCCATCAACTCTCCGAATGCGCTTTCGGGCTCGGCTCCTCCGAGTGCTTTCCGGCAGCGATCGGCGCCCGGGCATTCGGCACAAACGGCGTTTTGCAGGGCGTGTTTCAATTCCGCAACGTGCGCGGGGTCGCCTTGGTAGTCGCAAACGAGCGCCGACCTCAATGCATCGAAAGCGGTGGCGAGAGCGGCAATTTTCCTGCCTGCCGCGGCGCGTTCTTTATTTACGGAGGCGCGCCTCATAATGTCGCCGAAAACGGGGAAGGAAAAGCGCTCCGCTTTTTTATCGGGGATGAAGAGGGAGACGGCGGCGACGACTCCGGGCGCAATCAATGAAAGCGGCTCCCCGGGGAGCGCGGCAAGCGCCATCAGCGCCGCGTGCGCAGCGACGGCGGCAAGCCCCTCAAATCGGGCATGCTTTTTCGTCAACATGGCGGAAAAAGCGTAAACGGCGAGGGTAGCGGCGAGCTCGTATCCGCCGAACAGCGTTCCTGCGACGATGGAAACCGAGGCGGAGGCGAGGGCGGGAAAAGAAGAAGAAAGCAGCCTTGCCGCAAAAATATACACCGGTAAAACGGCATAAAACGGAGGAATATTCAATTGCGAAACGACGAAACCGGCTATAAAAACGGCGCCCAGAAGTGCGGGGCGTTCCGCTGAAACCGGCGGGTGCGGAAAGTCGACAAAGCCCAAAAAAGACGAAAGGGCAAAGAGGGCGAAAAAGGAAAGAACTACCGAAAACAGAGCGAAAACGTGCGGGGCGAAAAAGAAGCGGGGGATCGCCGGAAGCACGGCGACAAAAGAAAACAGCCATTCGGGGAAGCGCCTCAGCATAAAATATTGTGCAGAGAGCAAAACCGTCGCCGCGATCAAGGCGACCCCGCCCGATATCAACGAAACCGGAGCCGGCTCCGCCAAAGCAGTCGCCGCTACGAACAAAGGGATCAGGACGAAGGCATTCCGTTTTCTCCGGAGTGCCGCAAACAACGCCGGAGCGGCGGCGGCGTAGACTCCCGTCTTAGTTTCGGCGAAGCGCGCCGCGGCGAAGAAAAGGGCGAATGCGACGTACTCGGATATGTATTTCAATGCTTTCACGTTTATGCGCTTGAATTTTGCGGTCATACGGACAAATAATAGCTTTCTTCGGGACGAGAAAAAAGTCGAAAAAAGGGGGACGAGGACGAATCCTTGCGACAAAAAAAAGGGGCGCATAGGGCGTCGTTAACGTTATATTAAAAATCAATTAAAATTTATATAATATGTTGAATTAATCTTGACACGTGGAAAGGGAATTGTATATAATGTGAAAAGAGAAAATCATTCGCAAAAAGAGGTATGTGGCGAGGCAAGAACGAGGATGCAATACCAAAAAGAAGAAGTCAGAAACAGGATAATGGAAGCGGCGTTCTCGGAATTCGAAAAGAGCGGATATTACCGTGCCAGCATGTTGCAAATCAGCACCAAAGCCAAGGTGCCCATCGGCAACCTGTACCGTTATTTCAAAGGAAAAGAGGTGTTGTTTGCTTCTTGTGTGGAGACGGCTTACACCTGTTCTTTGAAATTAGTCAACTCCGTCTTTGACGTATGGTTGGAGACGAAGGACTACGAAGCGACAATCCCCACGCTGCTGGCGGAAGCCAAATCGCTCGGACGCGGCTTGAAGCTTCTGACCGAAAAGAGCAGCGGCTCCGCTTACTCCGACTTTATCAACAAGATCGTAGAAATAGGATATAACAGACTCAGCGAAGCATTTCGCCTGAACGGCTACGAAGCCGACGAATTCATTGTGCGCACGATAGCCGCGAACATCACCGAAGGGGTGATTTCGGTATTGATTCATGCGCCCGAGCAAAGGCGGGAGGCGCTGCTGGCGGAGTTAATGAACTTCTATTTCAAAGATCTCGGTGAAAGGGTCGGAGGAAAAGGATAATGAAAAAGTTTTCGACTTTCGTAGTTAAAAACAGAAAGTGGTTTTTAATAGCTTTTGCTGTGTTTTTGGTGGCGGGCATAGTGGGATCGTTCTTTGTCGAGACCAACTTTTCCGATGTCGTCTATCTCCCCGACGACTCCGAGGTCAGTATAGGTTTGGAGAAGATGTACGGCGCGTTCGGCGAGGGCGGCAACGCTTCGACGATGGTTACTAACCTTACCTATCAGCAGGCGATCGACTTCAAAACGCAAATGGAAGGAACGGAGGGCGTCAAAAGCGTTATTTGGCTGGACGACCTCTTTTTATCGTCGGAATTGCTGAAGGACGCTAACGGAAAACCGGTTACACTGGGGCAGATTTGTGAAGAAGAAGGCTTTGATGAAGGCGATGTTCTGAGGATAGTTACCCACATATTTTTTAAGCTGCAGAACAATAACTATTACGATGATATTCTTGAGTTGGTAGGCGGCGGCTCTGTCAACATAGATGCTGCGTTGGCTTTGCTTGAGGATTTACTGTACGGGCTGCCCGAAAGGGAAATGGAAGTCGCAGGGAATCTTGTATTCGCGCTCTCGGCATATTTGCAACCTTTGCTGAGCGGCGGCGGATCTATTCCCGGAGCTGAAGCGTTGACGGAAGAAACGTTAAAGGAAGTAATAGAAGGGCTAGGTTCGCAGCTTAGCATGTTTTATGTCGACGAAAATAACGACGGCACGATAAACGCCCTTTATCAATTGTCTTTTAAAGGCTCCGACTATGCCGACTCTACCGTCGACGCCATCGGTGCCATCCGCGGTTACAATCTTCCGAACGGCAACAGTAAGCTTCATTTTATCGGCAACGCTTCGAATACATACAACTCGATACAGGCGATGAACTCCGAAACCACCATTTCGATGATTGTCGCGGGTATTGTCGTAATCGTCATTTTGCTGCTGACGACGACGGCGTATTGGGAGCCGATATTGCTGCTGCTGACGATCGGCACGGCGATATTGATGAATATGGGGACCGACATGCTGGTGGGTTATGCCACGGGAGTCGGCGCCATCTCCTACATGACCAAGGGCGTCTCGAGTGTGCTGATATTGGCGTTGACGATGGACTACAGCATCTTCCTCCTGCACCGCTTCAAACAGGAAAGGAAGAACCACGCCACCTCCGAAGAAGCTATGATTACGGCACTGTCTTCGAGCTTCAGCGCCATTTCCTCCTCTTCATTGACAACGATAGCTTCATTCGTGGCGTTGATGTTTATGAGTTACACATTGGGGCTGGATATGGGCTTGGTGCTTGCAAAAGGCGTCATATTCAGCATATGCTGCGTCTTCTTCCTGATGCCGGGGCTCATCCTCTACACCGAAAAGCTGATAGACAAGACGGAGCACAAGACCTTCAACATGACCTTCAAGAAGTTCTCGAAGTTCCTGGTCAAGACCCGTTTCTATCTGCCGTTCATCATCATAGCGCTGATCATTCCGTGCACGATATTCCAAGCGCAAAACTCCTTCGTCTACGGACCGGAAGCCAGCATGGGCGGCGAAGAGTCGATTATGACTCAGGATCTCGAAGCCGTCGAGAATGCGGGCTTCGGAAGGCAGAACCAGGCCATCGTCCTGATCCCTTATGATTGGGTGACCGACGTCGAAACCTCGGGAGCCAAGGATCCCAACACGGGGGCGCCGTGCAGCACCGAGTATAAATTGACCATGGATTTGATGAACTTCAAGGTCAACGACTCCTCCACCTATATCGACGAAAACGGCGTGGAAACAAACTATATAAAAGCAGTTCAGAGCTACTCGCTGATAGCGCAGCAGGGCATGACAGACATGATGCCTGACAAGTTCATTTCACAATTCATACCCGAGGTGGGGGAAGGCGAAACTCCGGAGTACGCCCGCGTCGTCATCTTCCTTAACGTTCCCGAAGAGGGCGCTACGACCACGACGCTCATCAACGCCATACAGCAGCTGCTGGATGAAAATTATTCCGACGCAGTTTTGCTCGGGCAGTCCTCCGCGACGCTGGAAATAAAGGGTATCGTCACTCACGACTACGACGTCATCACCTACGTCTCCATAGGCTTGGTAGCGCTGATTCTGATAGTGACCTTCAAAGCGGCGCTCATTCCCGTCATTCTTATCGTCATCATTCAAGGCTCCGTCTATATCAACATGGTCTTCCCGTACATTATGGGCGATCAGATGGTATATATCGGATATATGTTGGTGTCGTCGATATTGCTGGGCGCCACGATAGACTACGCAATCCTTCTGACGACCCGGTACATGGCGCACAGGAAGAGTATGAACAAGTACGACGCAGTCCAGCACGCCCTGGCGGACTCCTCAAGAACGCTGATAACCTCGGCAAGTATTCTTGCAGCCGTCGGCGCTGCGGTCATGCTGGTATCCAGTCTCCCCGCAACCCAAGTCATCGGCGGAGCCGTCTTCCGCGGAGGTATCTGCGCCTTCGTAATGGTCATGATTCCGTTGCCACAGCTACTGATTCTGCTCGATAAGCCGATCATGTACACCACCTGGAAAGGAAAGTACAACATGATAGACAACAAGGCTGCGTCGCCCGCGCCGGAAATTGCCGAGCCCGCGGTAGATCCGTCGGCTGCCGACAAAGTCAAGTCGGGACGCAAGAAGTATAAGGAAATGACAAAGGAAGAAAGGGAAGAAGCTATTATAGCGAACATTCTCCACGCCGTCGACGACCCCGAATTTGATCCCGACGATGAGGATTTGTAATTTTCTTCCCGCAAGAATAAAGTAAGAGTACTTATATAGCTCGCGAAAATAAACCCTTATGAAAAAGTTCGTACCCCGTACGGGCTTTTTTCATAAGGAGCTATTGATTGCGGGAAGAAAATTACAACCCGCGGCTAGAGGCGCTCTTGGGGGCGCCTTTTCGCGAAGTGTATAGGATTTTAAGGTCTACACCCTACGGGGCGTCTCCGGTCATGTACTTCATTGTACACTCCCTCCGACGCTTCGCGCAAAATCACCCCCAACACCGGCGAACCCAGCTGTAACTTGTTCAAACAGCATTAATTATTCGCCTTCGCCCCAATCCGCTGCGTATCTCGCTCGATACACGCTCGTCTACATTATTACGGCTGTATTTTATAGTGAGAGGATAGTCGGTTGTAGCCCTTCCCGCAAAAGTTAAGCAAGAGAACTTTAATTGTTCGCGAGAACAGACCCTTATAAAAAAGTTCGCCACCCGTGCGGACTTTTTTCATAAGGAGTTATTGATTGCGGGAAGAAAATTACAACCCGCGTAGCAGGACAGGAGCGAAGCGACTGTCCGTTTTGGAGTTAAGCCTTGATAATACCGAAGAGAAGGAAGAGATATCGTCTTAGAAAGATAGATTTTGCGGGTACTTAAAATTATTCGTGTAACACTTTGGCAAAGCTATAACCGATAACCCCTCACTATAAAACAAAGCGTAACAATGTTGACTGCCGTGTAAACTGTGAGATACGGAGCGGATTGGGGCAAGCAAAAGGCAAACGCCGTTTGAACAAATTAAAGCCATGTTTGCGTTAGTTTGCGGCGAAGCAGCTAGCGGAGGCGACAAAGCCTCCGCTAGTTGCGATTTCGGGCGAAATTGGCGAAGGGCTGTATAGACATACGCTCCGAGGCAACTCCCGAAGGGAGGAAACTTGTTTCTTTCGCCCGAAAGCGTCGTAAAATATGCCCCAAGCCGCGGCTATATAATTTTCTTCCCGCGTCTATAGCTCCTTATGAAAAAAGTCCGCACGGGTGGCGAACTTTTTTATGAGGGTCTGTTATAGCGAGCAATTAAAGTACTCTTACTTTTATTGCGGGAAGAAAATTATAAAAAAGAGTTGTTTTCGCGCGCGTGTTATTGTATAATGTCTTTCGAGCGTAATGTTTGCGCTTTTGTGTCATACGCTTTAACGGCGCCCGCTTTTTGAGGGGGAGTTCGGAAAAGCAGAACAAACAAGGAGTATCTTAGTAGTGAAGAAAAGATTATTAACCGTACTTGCATTGATCCTGATTGCGGCGTTATTATCGACGGTCGTAGTCGGCTGCACGTTCATAAGGGAGAACAATGACAGAAAAGTCAATGAGACCTATGCCACTATCAGCAATAACGGCATCACGCTGACGGTAAGCTACAACGAGTTCATGGATTATTTCAACTCGATGGGCTATATGTATGTGCAATATTACGGCTACTCGGTGGCGGAGGCGCTGGACCTTACCATCAGTAACAAGATTCAGCAAAAGTATCTCATGACGTTGGCGATGCCGTATCTTGCAAACGCTGCGGAGACGTCTTCGCAGAGGAACTCGGTATTGTACGGAAAGGGAGCTACGGCGAAGCCGGAGGACGTTTTGACATATGCCGAAAGGTATGCGGCAATTTATGCGGTCAACGACTCGATTTTAAGTTCGGTAGAGGACACCGCCGCCGATTTAAAGCAGGACGATCTGAAAAGCAAAATAAACGCCGCAAAGTCTACAGGCGTCAAGGAAATCAGGTTCACCGAGGCGACTTTAGATTATTTCGATACGTTCTTCCATCTTAGCTCTACCCCTTCGGGAGCGTATGTGGGGCAGGAACTCGACTTTGACAAGGTGCAAATAGAGATAGTCTACGACGACGACAGCACCGCCGGACCCTTTGTGGTGCCCGAGTCGATGTACACCACGGCGTTTGACTCGGCGGCTTCCGACTCCAATTCCGAAAGGACGGAAGAAAAAGAGTTCGTCATCACCTTTGAGGAAACGGTCACCGACGAGAACGGCGAAGAAAGCACCGAGGACGTCACTTTGACCTACGAATACACCCTCGTTTATCCGAGAGAGACCAAAGAAGAACCCGCAGAAGAAACCGAGTATGATAAAGTGACGATAGGGGAGTTCGACCCCGTTTCGAGGTACGCTACGGACGCCGAAGTGAACGGTGAAATCAAGAACAAATCCAAAAAGTATGCTTCGATAGAGGAAATGCGCTCGGCGAACGCAAGTGACGACAGCTTCTATCAAGAGGCGTGGAGACAGATTGCCGAAAACCTTTCGAACGCCGGCAAGACCCTCGATTACCTCTATAATTCGCAATTCGAATCGGCGGTGCTTTCTGCTTTGCAGGCGGAGCGCTACCTGAAAGCGGATGCCGGATTCGAAAAGGACGTCACCGTCGACGACAAAGTGGCGGAAGAATATAAATATCTCTACGAGACCGCCAAGGACGGTTATACCGGCGACGCCGACGCCCAAAAGGACGCTTTTATCGAAGCCATCGGAGACGGCGTGGATACCATGTATTATTATCCGTCGCTGGAAAACGCGCATAAATATTACTACGTCTATCAGATCCTCTTCTCGTTTACCGACGAGCAGGCTGCATTCCTTGAAGAGCTGGACGGCGACGAGGAAGCAATAAAAGAATTTACGGACAAGTTCTTTAATGAGCTTAAGACCCAAGCCTCCAACCCCGATTTCGATATAGAGGACGAAACCTCGGCGCCCTTCGGCGATGAGGAAAAGGTCAGCGCCGTAGTGGAAAGACTGCAGGGCGAGTTGGCGGCGGTTTATGACGGCAATATGCCTGCGGACGCGGAAGGCAACCCGATTGCCGGATACGGTTTCACCGCCGAAGATCTGACCACCGAGGAAGGAAAACAAGCCGCGGCTATCGAAATCTTCGTCGATTATATGTATAAATACAACGACGACCCCGGCATCTTCAACAACGCTTACGGCTACCTGATGACCGCAGACCCCGAAGATTCCGGCTGGGTGGACGCCTTCAACGAATTGGGCGATGCTATTTTCGGGTACGCCAACACCGCTGTCGGCGGCAAGGGTGCAATCGGCAACGCTTTTGAAGAGGTTGATGGAGAAAACGGAAAAGAAGTCAAACTCGCATGGCGCGCTTCCGATTACGGTATTCACCTGATGATGATTTCCGCTACGCCGTTTGCGGGCGCGGAAAAGATCTCTGCCGACGAAACCACCTACGAAGAGCTTACCATGCCCGGCGATATCATCGGTTATCTGAAAGGCAGGAAAAATCCCGATACCGGCGTCAGTATGTATGAGACGCTGAGAAAGGGATTGAGGGACGAAAACCGCACGGCGGTATATAACGATTTTGTCAAAAAGGTACCGACCGATATCTTCGAAAGGAACGACAAAAATAAGCTCGTCCTGAACGAAAACGTCAAAGGCTGGCTCGAAATCAACGCCAACAAGATCAAAAAGGAAATATACGAAGTTTACGCCGGTTGACGTAAACGGGAATAAACGACTTAAAAGGAGTAGAAAACAATGAACATTGTAGAATTACAAAACCATCTCGACATTAAAAAATGGCACGAGAGCGAAAACAACGGTATGGATATGTGCAGACATATGCCGTATTGCGATTATTGCAAGGGTGAAGAGGAATATCCTTGCGCCTTAGCTTACGAGAGAATGGAGAAGGCTGAAGCCGAGGCTAAAGCCGCCGAAAAAGCCGCAAAGAAAGCGGCTCCGAAGAAGACTGCCGCCAAGAAGGCTCCGAAAGCCGAGAAGAAAGCCGAAGTCAAAGCGGAAGCGCCGAAAGCGGAAGTCAAAGCCGAAGCTCCGAAGGCGGAAGTCAAAGCCGAAGCTCCGAAAGCGGAAGTCAAAGCCGAAGCCGTAAAAGCCGAAGTCAAGGCGGAAGCCAAACCCGCCAAGAAAACTCCCGCCAAAAAGAGCGCGAAGAAGTAATTTAAACGTCACAAATTGCCCTCGCAAGGGGGCAATTTGTCTGTTTTGTTTGTAAAAAAGAGGGTTGTCGGCGGTGGTGTGTTCTGCCGGTAGACAGCCGAACGCCTTTGTCGGCGTTTTCCGTCCGACAACGAACCTCCGGGAGGCAGCTGAACTTGACAATTGATGTCATACCTATATATATAGCGACAGCGGCAGCTGTCGTCGTGACGGTGGTTGCGGTGGCGTTCAGACTGCTGACTTTGCCTGCCGCGATAACGGCGGCGGTGATCCTGGTAGCTTCGGCTGTGTTTTGGGGGTACACGGGCTTTGCCGTATACGCCATTCCGTTTTTATTGAACGGCGCTCTCGGAGCGATAGGCAAAAAGAAAAGAAAGGAACGGGAGCAAAAACTCCACGAACACAGCGGCCGCCGCGGGTTGAAACAGGTGCTTGTAAACGGTGGACCGGCGCTGATAATAATGTGCATAGCTTTTTTTACGAGACTTGACGCCCTTTATGCCGCCGCGGTCGCGGCTTTGGCGGAGGCGTTCGCCGATTCCGAAGCGGGAGACTTCGGTATGGCTTTCGGGGGGAAAACCGTCAATATACTTACCTTCAAAAGTGCCGAAAAGGGACTTTCCGGGGGCGTCAGCGCCGAAGGAAGTGTCGCTTCCGTAATAGCCGCCGCAATTGTTGCGGCAATACCCGTGGCGTTTAACGCATATGACGGGGCGGTATTCGGTGCGGTGGCGGCGGGCGCCGTCCTCGGGGTGATAACAGACTCCGTTCTGGGGGCTTCGGTGCAGGCACTATACCGCTGTCCCGAGTGTAAAACTCTGACCGAGAAGAAATTTTGCTGCCGAAGGACGCAGCTTATAAGAGGATCGGAACGGCTCAATAACGACGCCGTCAACATAATTTCAAGCCTTGCGGGCGCCGTTCTTGGCGGCGGTTTCGCAGCGCTTGCGCTGTATTTATAGCCACAGGAGGGCAATATGTTTGTATTGGAAAAGTGGATCGAGGGAGTTTCCGACTCCGAACGCGAAGAACTGAACGCCATTCTTTCGGATCCGGAAGAGGTCAAGGAGCGTTTCGGCTCCGAACTCGAATTCGGCACGGCGGGCATGCGCGGCATTTTAAGGCTGGGTACGGCAGGCATGAACGAATATACCGTAAAGCGCGCGACAAAGGGGCTTGCCGACTATCTCGAAAGCGCCGTCGAAAACGCCTCCGTCGTCATTGCCTACGACACAAGGCGTTGTTCACGTGAGTTTGCCGCCGCAGCCGCGGGAGTGCTCGGCGCGAAAGGGTTGAAGGTGTATCTTTTTGAAAACGTACGCCCGGTGCCCGTTTGTTCCTTTGCGGTGAGGTACCTCGGCGCTTCGGCGGGCATAATGATTACCGCAAGCCACAACCCTAAGGAATATAACGGCTACAAAGTATACGGCTCCGACGGCGCGCAGATGTCTCCCGAAGATACCGAAAAAGTAGTGGCTTTCATCAAGAAAAACGACTATTTCGGCATTCCCTCAACCGACATTCCGCTCTCCTTTAAAGAGGGGGACGTTTTCGGCTCCGTAGAGGTCGTGGGGCGGGAAATAGACGAAAAATACTTTGCCGAAATCGACAAGATACTTCTTTCCAAGGACATAGTCGCGGAAAGAGGAAAGGACATAAAATTGGTCTACACTCCGGTGCACGGCTCGGGCTATATGCCGGTCACTTCGATGTTCACCAGGCTCGGGATTCAAGCCAACGTTGTCGCCGAACAAATCGTGCCCGATCCTGATTTTTCGACAGTTAAGGTTCCCAATCCCGAAAATAAGGAAACCCTAAGTATGGGTATCGAGCTTGGCAAGCAAATCGGTGCCGATGTCGTTTTAGGGACTGATCCCGACTCCGACAGGCTGGGCGTGGCGCTGCGGCTTGATTCCGGCGAGTTCGTTTCTCTGACCGGAAACCAAATAGGGATACTCCTCATGGACTACATCATAACGAGAAGAAAGGAGCTCGGTGCTCTTCCCGCGAACGCTGCCGTCGTCAAGACGATAGTTACGTCGACGCTGGCGGACAGGTTGGCGGAAGCCTCGGGCGTCACCGTCTTCAACGTGTTGACGGGCTTCAAATTCATCGGTGAAAAGATAAAAGAGTGGGAAAGCTCCGGTGAATACACATACATTTTCGGGTTCGAAGAGTCCTTCGGCTCTCTTGCGGGGACGTACGCCCGCGACAAGGACGCCGTCGCTGCGGCGGTGCTGTTCGCAGAGATGATGCTCTACCTCGAATCGCGGGGCAGGAGCGTCTATAAACGGTTGAAGGAAATCTACTCCGAATTCGGTTACTATGTCGAAAGCAATTCCTCCGTACAATACTCGGGCGCCGAGGCGATGAAGGAAATGTCAGCCGTTATGGCGAAATTGCGTACCGAGACTGTCTCCGGACTTGCCGACGAACCGGTCGTTAAGGTCAGGGACTACCTTCTCGGCACAGTCACGAGCGCTCAGGGAGTCACCGGAACGGGTCTTCCGAAATCGGACGTCATCTATTACGAACTCAGCGACAAACAATTCGTCGTATTCCGTCCGAGCGGCACCGAACCTAAATTGAAATTGTACGTGTCGGTCTTTGCTAAGGGTGAGGAAGAGGCGAAAGAAAAGGCGGAAAAATTGGCTGCGGCGGCAAAGGAGCTTTTAAAATGAAGGCTTTTATAACGGTAATAGGTCGTGACAAAGTGGGCATAATCGCCGAAGTCAGCAGCTTGCTTGCCGAACGCGGAGTCAATATCGAAGACATCAGCCAAACCATTCTTCAAGGCATGTTCACGATGATAATGGCGTGCGATATTTCCGATGAAAGCTCCTTCGGCGAATTGAAGGGCGCGCTTCAGGAATCGGGAGACAAGCTCGGAGTGGAAATTTCCGTCCGTCACGCCGACATTTTCAACGCGATGCACAGGATTTAAGCGAGTATGATAAGCGGCATTGAAATCCTTGAGACGGTAAAAATGATAAAGGAGCACCACCTGGATATCAGGACGGTGACGATGGGAATAAGCCTTACGGAAGCTATTTCCGACTCCGCCGAAGCCACCGCAAAGAAGGTGTATGACAAGATAACCTTCAGCGCCGGGAAGCTTGTTTCGGTAGCCGATAAGATAGCCGACATGTATGGCATTCCTATCGTAAACAAGCGGGTTTCGGTAACCCCTATATCGATTGTGGGAGCCGCTTCGCGCGGTTTCGAGAAAATTGCGCTTGCCATGGACAGGGCGGCAAGCGAGATAGGGATTGATTTTATCGGAGGTTATTCCGCCCTCGTTCAAAAAGGGATTTCAGACTCCGAGAGGGCTTTTCTGGATAGCGTTCCGGAGGTGCTTCATTCAACTCAAAAGGTGTGTTCTTCCGTCAATGTCGCTTCGACGCGCGCCGGAATAAATATGGAAGCTGTGGCGTGCGCGGGAAAGATAATGAAACGGGCGGCATATCTCACGCGCGAGAGGGACGGTATCGGCGCCGCTAAGTTCGTGGCTTTTGCAAACGCCGTCGAGGACAACCCGTTCATGGCGGGCGCTTTCCACGGTGTCGGCGAAGCCGACAGAGTTATAAACGTAGGAGTTTCCGGACCCGGAGTCGTCAAGACCGCGCTTGAAAGCGTCGGGGACGGAGACCTGTCCGTCGTCGGCGAGGTGATAAAACGCACCGCTTTCAAAATAACACGGGTGGGGCAGCTTGTCGCGAGAAAGGCGGCGGAGCTGCTTGACGCTTCCTTCGGAATAGTCGACTTGTCGCTTGCGCCCACTCCCGCAGTGGGGGATTCGGTGGCGAGGATATTGGAAGAGATCGGTTTGGAGCGGGTCGGCGCTCACGGCACGACCGCTGCGCTGATGCTTTTAAACGACGCCGTCAAAAAGGGCGGGATCATGGCTTCTCAACATGTCGGAGGGCTCTCGGGAGCTTTTATTCCCGTTTCCGAAGACGAAGGCATGATATCGGCTGCCGAAACGGGCGCTCTCAGGCTCGAAAAGCTGGAGGCGATGACGGCTGTGTGCTCCGTGGGGCTGGACATGATAGCCGTGCCGGGGGATACTTCGGAAGAAATCATTTCCGCGATCATCGCAGACGAGGCGGCGATCGGCGTCGTCAACAACAAGACGACGGCGGTCAGGCTGATCCCGGTATACGGTAAAGGAGTCGGCGAACGCGCCGAATTCGGCGGGCTATTGGGTTCTGCCCCGATCATGGCGGTAAATCCGCTGAGCCCCGCAAAACTCATTTCCCGCGGCGGAAGGATAGCGGCTCCGGTGCACGCCAACAAAAATTGAACGGCGCGCGGAAACCTTTTCGGATAAATCGCCTTTCGGCAAAAGCGAGGTAAATATGAAAGTTGTCATCATAGGCGGAGTAGCGGGAGGCGCAAGCACCGCTACAAGATTAAGACGGCTCGACGAAAGCGCCGAAATCATTCTTTTGGAGCGCGGAGATATGATCTCTTACGCAAACTGCGGGCTGCCGTATTACCTTGGCGGAGTCATCGAGGAAAAGAGCGCTCTGTCCGTTGCGACTCCGGAATTTTTAAAAAAGCGTTTCAATATCGATGTCAGGGTCAACTCCGAAGTCGTGCAGATAGCTCCCGACATTCACGAAGTTACCGTCCGCTCGAAAAAAGAGGGCGAATATCGGCTAAGTTATGATAAATTAGTGCTCGCGACGGGTGCCAAAGCCAACACCTTCGGACTAGGCGGCGACGGCGTTTTCGTGCTGAAAGACGTTGCCGACACCCTTCGGCTTGACGACTATATCCTCCGCTACGACGTCGAAAAAGTAGTCGTCGCGGGCGGCGGATTCATCGGGGTGGAGACGGCGGAAAACCTCATAGAAAGGGGGCTTGAAGTAGTGCTCGCCGAGCTTCAGCCGCACATCCTTCCTCCGCTCGATCCCGAATTTTCGGTTCTCGCCGAAGAGGCTCTCGCCCGCGGCGGAGTCGATGTCAGAACGGGGCTCGGGATAAAAGCCGTCGACGGGAAAGACGGGGAGCTCAAAGTTACCTTTACCGACGGCTCCGTAACGGAGGCGGGAGCGGTAGTTTTAGCAATGGGCGTAACCCCGGAATCGGCTCTCGTGAAAGACTTTGCCGAACTGTTTGCGGGCGCAGTAAAAACCGACGAAAACTTTTTGATAGCACCGGACATCTATGCGGCAGGCGACGTCATTGCCGTCAAAGATTCCTTCAACAGGGATACCAAAGTGCCGCTTGCGGGACCCGCAAACCGTCAAGGGCGTTCCGTCGCCGACAACATTGCCGGGATCAAGGACGCCAACGGCAGAACCGTTCTCGGCTCGTCCGTCGTCAAGATTTTCGAGCTTGTGGCGGCTGCCGTCGGTAAGAACGAGCGACAGCTGAAATCGGCCGGCGAAAGCTATCTGAAAGCCTATGCATTTCCGATGTCGCACGCAGGTTACTACCCCGGCGGAAAGCAATTGAAACTCAAACTTCTGTTCGCCCCGGACGGCAAAATCCTGGGCGCGCAGGCTTTGGGCGAACAGTACGCCGAAAAACAAATCGACGTCATCGCCGCAGTCATGCACTTCGGAGGCACCGTATACGACCTAGAGGAGATGGAACTGACATACGCACCCCCGTTCAACTCCGCCAAAAGTCCCGTCAATATGCTGGGGTTTATCGCTCACAACATACTTTCGGGGCTCTGCCCGACGGTCTACCCGGAGGACATAGGCGCGGACGACTTCGTACTGGACGTCAGAAACCCCGCCGAGCTCAAAGCGGGCGGCATACCGGGAGCGGTAAATATTCCTCTCGATACACTCCGCGATAACCTCGATAAACTCCCGAAGGACAAACGCATAATCGTATCCTGCGCCGTAGGGCTGCGAGGCTATCTGGGCGTGAGAATCCTCCTGGCACACGGTTTTAACGCAGCAAACCTATCCGGAGGGTATACACTCTACCATTTATATACTAAAATATAATTTTCTTCCCGCAAGAGAAAAGTAAGAGAACTTTAATTGCTCGCTAAGACAAAACCTTATAAAAAAGCTTGTACGCACGTACAGGCTTTTTTATAAGGAGGTGATTGATGCGGGAAGAAAATTATATTGTACCCGCGTCTAGGGGCATATTTTACGGCGCTTTCGGGCGAAAGAAACAAGTTTCCCACAGGGGCTCCCTTGATTGTATGTCTATACTAATCGGCGGGAGTTTCGCCCGAAACCGCAGGTAATGATGCCTCCCGAGGCATCATTACCTGCTTCGTCGCAAACTAACGCAATCCCGACTTTGACTTGCTAAAACAACTTCTGTTTCTTTGCTTGCCCCAATCCGCTTCGTATCCCGTGCTTTACACGCTCGTCTACATCTCGACGACTTCATCTTACAGTGAGGGGATGGTCGGTAGAAGCCCTTCCCGCAAAGATAATAGTGAGAGTACTTTAATTGCTCGCGAAAATTAAACCTTATAAAAAAGTTCGCCACCCGTGCGGACTTTTTTCATAAGGTAAGACCTGATTGCGGGAAGAAAATCACACCCGCGGCTAGGGGCGCTCTCGGGGGTGCCTTTCCGCGAAGTGTATAAGATTTTAAGGTCTACACCCTTTGGGCGTCTTCGGTCATGTACCCCCATGTACACTCCCTTCGACGCTTCGCGAAAAATCACCCCCGACCATAGCTAATTCAAGCCGATTTTTAAAGCGCTGCGCCGAATCTTTTCCGCTTTATCTTCGAAAGCGCCCTCGACAAGACCCCGAGGGGTATTGCCTTCGGACGTTTTCTTGGATAAATCAAAAAATCTCTCGCCGAATCGCATTAAAAATCATCTTTCATTAGCCGGGCGCTCCAATTATCTCTTGCGCAAACAGCTTTCCATTTTCACCTTCGCCCCAATCCGCTCCGTATCCCGTACTTTACACGCTCGTCTACATTGTTACGGCTGTATTTTATAGTGAGAGTTTAGTCGGTTGTAGCCCTTCCCGCAGAATTAAAGTAAGAGAACTTTTATTGCTCGCGAAAATTAAACCTTATAAAAAAGTTCGTACCCCCGTACGAGCTTTTTTCATAAGGAGGGATTGATGCGGGAAGAAAATTATATTGTACCCGCGTCTAGGGGCATATTTTACGGCGCTTTCGGGCAGGACAGGAGCGAAGCGACTGTCCGTTTCCGGAGGAAAGCCTCCATAATACCGAAGAGAAGGAAGAGATATCGTCTTAGAAAGATAGATTTTGCGGGAGATTAAAATATTCTTAGGTCAATTATGCGGGATTATTATAAAACAGCTCACACTATAAAGTAAAGCGTAACAATGTAGACTACTGCGTAAACCGTGAGATACGGAGCGGATTGGGGCAAGCAAAGGAATATAAGACGTTTGAACAAGTAGGAGCTTTGTTTGCGTTAGTTTGCGGCGAAGCAACCAGCGGAGGCGATAAAGCCTCTACCGGTTGCGGTTTCGGGCGAAATTGGCGAAGGGCTGTATCGACATACGCTCCGAGGCAACTCCCGAAGGGAGGAAACTTGTTTCTTTCGGGCGAAAGCGCCGTAAAATATGCCCCAAGCCGCGGGTTGTACTTTTCTTCCCGCCTAATCCCTTCCTTATTGAAAAAGCTCGTACGTGCGTACAAGCTTTTCCATAAGGTTTTATTTTAGCGAGCAATAAAAGTTCTCTTACTTTAAATCGCGGGAAGAAAATTATAAAAAAGATAATTTCTAGGGCAATAGAAATTTCTTCGAAGCGGTATTATTGTGGTTAAAGCAGGGTACTATGAGCAAAGAAGAATAAAGTACGCAATGTAGTAACTTTTGCGACAACCAAAGACGAACATACTCTATTATTAAGTAATCGCACAATCCCAAATTATTAAAATTTCAGCACGAAAACAAATATAAATCTCAAAATCAATTCAATTATTTTAGCAAAAACTATTGCAATTTATTCCTCATTATGATATAATTATAGGGGACGGATACGGATACTTTATAAGCTCTCGCTCCGTCGGCTCGAAGGGTGTTTGCCCTTGGGGCAAACACTTGGGCTACGCACTTTTGCTGTCGCAAAAGTGCGCGCCCGCGCTCGCTCGAATCGTGGCGGAGTCGTGAGTAGCGTGGCAGTTTTACATCACAAGGTAGTCGCTTCGCTCCGATTAGACTAGACCCACCCAACCGCCCACAAGGTTGCCGCTGCGCGGGATAGGGTATTTGGTAGCAGAATAATCATACCATTATTCCGCTTTCGCGTTCTCATGACGACATCTTTCCACAAGGTAGCCACATGGAATGAGGAGTAGGATGAGGTATGGGAGCGGCTAAAAGCCGCGGGGGAT
>CALVTP010000031.1 GCA_944362765.1 uncultured Clostridia bacterium
TCGAAGATAAAGCGGAAAAGATTCGGCGCAGCGCTTTAAAAATCAGCTTGAATTAGCGATGGTCGGGGGTGATTTTTTGCGAAGCGCCGGCAGGAGTGTACAAAGATGTACATGACTAGAGGCGCCCGTAGGGTGTAGACCTTGAAATCTTATACACTTCGCGGAAAGGCACCCCCGAGAGCGCCCCTAGCCGCGGCTAAATTGGTATTATTTTCTTCCCGCAATCAATAGCTCCTTATGAAAAAAGTCCGCACGGGTGGCGAACTTTTTTATAAGGTTTTAGTTCTCACGAGCAATAAAAGCTTTCTTTCTTTAAATCGCGGGAAGAAAATAATACCAATATATTCTAGCAGGCTTCCCCCACCCATAGTAGTGCGGGCGGAGCCCGGCAAGCTCAAACCCCGCTTTTTCGTAGAGTGCTATCGCGCCGACATTGGCGTCGTTGACTTCTAGCGTCACCGCGCGGATCCCGAGCTCTCGCGACTTTTCCAAAATGGCGTTCAGAATGGCTGAACCGATCCCCTGCCGACGGTATTTTGGAGAAACTCCGATATTCATGATGTGGGCTTCGTCCTCGACGTGTGCAAAGCCGCCGTAACCCGCCACTTCGCCCGAAGCGGTCTCGGCGACGAAGTAGTGTTTGGATTCATCGGCGTATTCGAGGCAGAACGCCGAATAGCTCCAAGGGTTTTCGAAGCATTGCTTTTCGAGTTCCGCAATGGCGGCAAGGTCGTTTAAACCGTATTCGCGAACGGTAAAGCTCATCCCGAGACCTCCGCCGAAGATTTCTTTATATAAAAGGGGCGCACGAGCGACGCAAATTCCTCTTTTTCGAGCTTTTGAAGGAAGGTTTTTATGTAAAGTTCGGGATCGGGGGCGGAGTAGAAGACGCGCGGAAGCGAGGGATAGTCGCGTTTCAGCTCCTCTTCGGACGCCGCAAAATACCTCTCCTCGCCGTCAAGTTTCAATAAAGCGTAGTAATTGGAGTGTTTACAATCCATCAAAGAAAGCCCTTCCGACATGTCGCAAGCGATGGCTTCCAGTGCGGTAAAGGAAATAAGCCGCGCCCCCGTGGCGCGGGCGAGAGCGTTCGCGGTGGTTACTCCTATGCGTATCCCCGTAAAGGAACCGGGTCCGGATACCGCCCCGATGACGTCCAGATCCGCGGGGGTCAGACCGAGCTCGCATAAGAGGCGTTCCGTCTGTACCAGGATCTCCGAAGAGTGTCTTCTCGCCTCGCCGTTACCCGAAAAAAAACGGTGCTCTTTCGCATTACCCGCCGCCAAAAAAAGTTCCGCTCCCGACGCATCGATTATTAAAAAATTACCTTGAAAAGCCATTCTCCGACTCCCTTCGATGTTTCGATATTTAGCTGTTCATTCCCACCCGTTCACCCTGAAAAGGCGGGATTCGGGGGAGATGTAATCTATGGAAATCTCAATGACTTTCCCCGGAAAGTCACTAAAATCGAGCTTATTCCACTCAATAACGGTGACGGCGTCGGAAGAAAAGTACTCGTCAAGTCCCAATTCTTCGAGCTCCGCCGCGTCCTCTATGCGGTAAAGGTCGAAGTGGTACAAACCTAAGTTTTCTCCCTTGTATTCCTTTACCATCGTGAATGTGGGAGAAAGGACGGTTTCTTTGACTCCGAGAGCCGCCGCCAACGCCTTCGTGAAAGCCGTCTTACCCGCTCCGAGCTCGCCCGAAAGCACTATGACTTCGCCGCCGCGTAAAGTGCGGGCGATTTTCTCCGCCAAGGTTTTGGTATCCCGAAGTGAGGAAGAAAGGTACTCCATTCCGTTGAAAGTAAATCTCCGCGCTATAAGTGGAGAAGCGGCGACAACCGCTTATACAATAAAAGCGTTACCACCGAAGCGACCACCGACTTCAACAAATTGAATGCCAAACCGTAGTAACACGCAAATTCCACTCTGACTTCCATGACGACGGGGGCGAAAGTCGAGTACAGCGGCACGGTGATGAAATAGTTGTTGACGACCGAGATGACTGCGTTGAAGGCTACGCCTATCAAAAGCGAGAAAACGGCGCCTTTAAAGGTCTTGTGATATTTATAAAAAAGCGTGGCAGGCAGCACCAAAGACACGCCGACGATGAAATTAGAAAGCTCGCCGACAAACATCGTCTCCGACGTCGCAAGCTTTATGACGCACTTAATAAGCACTATCGCCACGCCCGAAACGGGACCCATCGCAAATCCGCCTATCAACGCGGGAATGTCCGAAAAGTCCATGTCCAGGACGCTGAACGGGAACACCGAAAAGATCGGGAAGCGCGCAAATAAATAGAGTACCGTCGACAAAGCCGCCAGAATGCCCGTCTTTGTGAGGAACGCCGTGATCCTTCTTTTCCTCGACGGAGCCCTCTTCGGGGGCTCCTCTTTCTTATCCTGTTCCTTTTTTGCTTTTTCTTCGGGCTTTACGCTCTGCCCGATAACAGGCGCTTTATTCAGATTACTTTCCTCGCCCATTTATGTTCTCTCCTTAAAGCAGCTGCCGCATGAAAAGCGCGGCAGACTATATATGCGCTTTTATTTCTTTTCCTTGTCGCCCCATAGCTTTTCGAGGCAATAGAAATCCCTCTCATCCCCCGAAAAAATGTGCACGATGACGGAATCGTAATCGAGTACCGCCCACCTGCCTTCCGTAACGCCTTCCGTTCTGGTCGGAGCGACGCCTTCCGAATACAATTTGTCTTCCAGCTCCTCCGCAAGCGCCCTCAGGTGGTTGCGGTTTTTGGCGGTCGTCACTATGAAATAGTCGGCTATCGCGGGCTGTGAGAGCTCCAAAATAGTCGTATCGGCGCCGTTTTTGTTCTCGAGAATATCCTTAGCCGTTTCGGCAAGTATTTTAGCTTCCATTTTGCCTCCCGTTTACTTTTTACGATTATACCACTCCGCCGCTTGTAAAGTCAAGTTGTCGGGGCGTTCTCCTTTATTAATTAAATACTCCCGCGTGCGAATCAAGCTTTCGTAAACCGCGCGCGACAAATCCTCCGAGGCAAGCTTTCTCAATTCTTCGACGCCGGGATAATCCCTCCCCGCCTCCAGCTTATCGGCAAGATAGACAAGTTCGTCAAGTTTCGTCATACCGGGACGCGCAGTGGTGTGGTACATTATGGCGTCCCGAACAGCCTTGTCCGGTATCCCGAAGTCGTGTTCCGCGCGATATGCGCCGTCGTATTGGTGACAGACGGGAGGAGCGGTTCCTTCGGGGTAACTTTCCCTCGGAAACATCGGGGAAAAGGGCTTCGCCGAGTCATGAAGAAGGGCGGAAAGGAAGCTTTCCGAAAATCCCGTTCCCGCAAGCCAAGCATGCGTCACCGCCCATTCCGCGCTCCTCAGCGAGTGCTGAAAAAGCCCCTCGGGCTGCTCCGAGCGAAGCCTGTCGACTATCCCGCTGTAGCTAAGGTACAATCCCCTTTCAATAACGAACGCGGCGACATTCGGGGTGAGAGCGGCTTTTACTCCCTCCGTGTCCCCTGTCTCCGATTTAAAACGTATGTCGGAGGAACTCAACCCGTTACTTTTATAAGGAAGCGGGATAAACCGCGCCCCGGGATACATTGCGTTCAGCCGCGCCGTTTCCGCCTCGATTTCGTCGTCTTTCCCGCGCGGATAGACGGCTATAGGCATGGAAGAGGCGACAATTTCGGGATTTTTCCACTCCGTAAATTTTCTGAGCGAGTCGGAGCCGATGATATAGTAAAGTTGGTCGCCCGCATATTTTTTGACGAGCGCGGGGAGCGTTTCCGAGGCGTACGCCTTCGGTGCGAACTCCCTTTCGAGTTCGTCGATAACGACGTTTTCGCCGCACTCCGATGCAAAAATTTTCAGCATTTCGAGCCTTGTAGCGTAAGGCGTGGGCGGTTCCTTTTTGTGCGGAGGATTCAAAGTCGGCAGAAGGATTACTCTTTGAAGCCCCAGCGCCTTCGTCGCCCCTTTTATAAGCTGCAAGTGATCCAGATGTACGGGATCGAATGTCCCGCCGAGCACTCCCGTTTTCATGGGTATATTATAACTATTCCGCAGCAAACTGTAAAGCATACGCGCGCGGTTGAAGTTTCCGCCCCCGCATGACGCGGAACGCGCGAATAACAATTCCGCTTCGGGCAATAATTTTGGCATGAAGTTCCAGAATTTGTTGACGGCGTTTTTGGCGTCGGTCACAGCAGCGCTGATAACGGCTCGTTTTTCGCCGGGTTTTGCGGCGGGAGTGGGAGCCCTGACGGCGATAATCATACTTTTATTGATGAAAGTGCGCGAAGGAAAGGAGCACCTCTCTCCCGAACGGACGGCAACGCTCCTCGCGCTGATGGGGACGGAGAAAGTGACAAAGTTATTTTATTCGACCGTGCCCGAGGGAATGAAGGTGCAAATAAAAGCCCCCTCCTTCGTCTTTGAAAGACGGGGACGAAGGGTACTTGTTTATGTAGCGTATAAATTTACCGAACTAAGCCGCGAAGATATCGCCGCGGCGCACCGCTTCGCCGAAAAGGAAGGAATTAACGAGATAATCGTTCTTTCTTCGAGGCGAAAAAGAAGCGTCCTGCAGCTGACCGCCATCCTTCCGGAACGCTTCGAATTTCCGTCGATAACCAAGGCGCATAACTACCTGAAATCGCGTAACGCTCTCCCCGAAATGCCGCATATCGAAAAACGTAATAAGTTGAAGGCTTGGAGCATGGAAGAGCTGGTAAGCGTCATCTTCGCCCCCGAAAAGTTAAAATATTACCTTTTTACGGCGATAATACTTATGTTGTCGGCTTTTCTTTTCGACTTTTATCTTTATATGGCGATTCTGCCGCTGACATTTGCGGTGGCGACGGCTTTGAGACGCGCAAAACAAAGCTGAAACGCCGCCGAAAAAGAAAAATCGTTCAATTGCAGGCGCATAAAACGCGTTTCAATATTTAATTATCAAATTTGATACCCTTGCTCTCGCAGAAAGCGCGGAACTTCCTTGCGACACGATTTGCGGCTCGCGGTTTTCCTTTTCCCGGCGGCATATCGTCGCATACGAAACGCCCGATTCTTTCGCAAGTGCTTCTTGCGTCGGCAACAATTTCATCCTTGCATACTTCACTTTCCCGGAAAACTTTATCGCGCATCTCACTTTTCGCCGTTGACGTCAAGCAGCCTCGACCGCTCTTCCGCCAAGATTTTCATTTGGCGAATTGCCGTTCTGTTCAACTCCATAATCCGTTCCGATTGACTTACACCGCGCTCGATCAGATACGCGTTCAAGTTTTCAAGATTGGATAGGCAAATGAGTTGCGACACCTCGGCATAGTCGCGGATATTTCCCTTCTTGTCGGGATTTTTGTCGCGCCACTCTTTCGCCGTCATCCCGAACAGCGCAACGTTGAGCACGTCGGCTTCGCTCGCATAAACAAATGTCGCCTGCTCTTTGGATATTTCATGCGGAATGATGATGTTGTCTTTGATAGCGTCCGTATGTATCCGATAATTGATCTTTGCAAGCTCGCGCTTTACAGACCAATCAAGCTGCTTCTGCTCTTCCGCTTTCAGTCGCTGGAATTCTTTGATGATGTACAGGTTGATCTCCGGCGAGATCCACGAAGCAAATTGCAGCGCGATGTCTTTGTGAGCGTAAGTACCTGCATTATATTTTCCCGCTTTTGAAATCAGCCCAATAGCATTAACACCCTCTATCCATTTTTTCGGCGAAAGTGTGAAATAATTATGTCCCGCCTCATTTTTAAACTGGTCGAATTCGACCACGTTAAAATCCGGATTGTTCAGTCGCTCCCATAATCCGATAATCTCTATCGTGTCCTTACGTCTGAGCCAGTTTTTGACCACATCGGCAGGAGCATCGGGATTCTTATATCGCGCAATGTCCGTTAAAGAAAAGTAATCGTCGTTATTGATGTGTATCGCCTGATCAAGCACCGTAATTTCCTTGCTTTTCATTCCCCTGAGACCTCTCGATGTCTTTTGAATTATTTTAGCATATTTTGACAGATCAATCAAGAAAAAAAGTAGTCGTATTGCCAATCGTCAATAAGACTTGCAACATTGAAACTAAACAGGGTCGAATTAATGGTATCCGTAAAAATCTGTTTTACACAATCGGAGTTGTTTGTCCCCTCATCGGCTTAGCTTTTTTTCATTCCGCGATTATCGCCGGGTTTTCGTTTCATAAGAAAAGCCGCCTCTCCCCGGAGGCGGCGTAAATGCAAAAACGCTATTTAGTTTTGATGATTTGTTTGATTTCGTCGATATCTTCCTTGATCAATTCGACGATTTCAAGCTTGTCGGCAAGCGAATTAATGAGGTTTTGGTACTTCGTTTCGCGCGCTTTGCTGTCCTTTATCTGAATGCAGAACAGCGCCACGAACAACATCGCCCACAGCCCCGAATTTATCGCCGTCTCCCAGATTTGTTCCCACATCGTTTGCCTCCTTTCGCACAAGCTCCGCATAGAGGGCGGCAAGCGCCCCGAGGCAGCTCCTGCAAAGCCTCAAACTCGCCCGAGTCGGCGTCCCCTTCATGACTACCCGGAACTCGGCGAAGTTCCCGCAGCAGCCGTTGTCGCATTTCAACCTTATCGGCAATTTTTCAAGACGCATATGCCCTCCTTTACATCGAAGCACGTCAATATATATTTTCCGGGCGGTAATCACTTCCTTTCGAGGAAGTTCCACCGTCCGAGTTCGTTAAACATGTCGTCTCCGAGCAGCACTCCGAGATACAATCTCGATTCCTCCAGCATCTTTCCCGTTTCCTCCGGTGTGAAGCGGGAATAGAAAGCTTTCGCAAGTTCGAAACGCCTGCGGTATTCGGCGCGTTTTTCTTCGGAAACTCCCGTTTGTAGTTCCTCTTCGCGTTCGGCGCGCGCCGCCTCCATGATAGCTTCCGTTCTCGCCACATAGAGGTCGTTTAACAGCTGCTGCCTTTCGGCACGGTAGGCGTTTTCGCGCTCGGTGACAGAGGCGTTGTAGTCGTTAATCTCCTTAAGCCGCTTTTCCTCTTCGAGTTTCAGCTTCTGTACGCCTGCTTTGAGTTCCGCCGCGTACTTTAAATCGAAAGCTTCCAGCGCCTCACGGTATTCCGATTCCCGCTCCTTCAATTCGGCGTCGAGTTTTTGGTATTTTACGTCGTACTCGGCGCTGAGTTTCCGAAACTCTTCCGCGCTCTTTTTCACTATACCTTCTGCCCCGAGGTCGTAAACCGTGCTGTTGACAAGCCCTTGAAGCACCATGTCTTCGGTAAGCGAACGCGCTTCGGCGGCTGCCGATTCGGTCAATTTATTGATATCTTCCGACTCTTTCAGACGGGTTTTATCGACTTCAGACTCGATGTCCCGAACGTCTTTAATATAGTCGCGTTCCGATTTTTCCCGATCTCCCGCGTATTTTGCGTCAAGTTCGACTGCGACTTCGTCCGTCAATTCCGTCAGATCTTTTTCGTCGTACCCGATCTTTTCAAGCCCCAACGAATCGGGAATATTCGTTATCGGCGCATAGTCCAAGCCCATTTTCTCGGCACGGTATTTTGCGTCGAGTTCCGTAAGCGCGTCGATAAGTTCGCGGCTCGAGCCCATTTCATCCCCTTCGGGTATATCCGCGGGCTCGGTTTTACCGTAACCGTGAAGGTAATTTAAGACCTTCTCTACGACTTTATCGAGCCCCAGACTCCCTCCGACGGGTTCATCCTTTTTGGGATTTGCCATATTTTACTCTCCTTCGCCGTTAGTCAGCAGCCGTTCCAGGCGTTTCAGCCTTAACAATATTTCTTCCAGCATCTCCGTAATTTCCGCCATTTTAACCTCCCGGTACATATTTTACGAATTCGTCGACCACTACTACGGCGTCGGACACGTAAATGTCCCCGGTCGCCTTCATATAAAGTCTCAATTCGGCTCCGGGCGGCGTTTTTAACGCCGAAAACCCCGCTTCCGTCCCGCCGTACAAGCTGCTTTCCGACGCGCCGTTTTCCGATTCAGCCCCGATTGTCAACGGGTATTCCGTCGTAAGATAGAGCTTTTTTGCCTTTTTAAGCGCCTCGCTGTCGCCGAGATTTACCGGGTGAGAGCTCCAAAATCTCTCCGGCGCGCTCCCGAAAAACTTGCCGTCTCCGGTAAGCGCTCCCGCAAAAAATGCGTAATCACCCGACAGCGCCATCAGAACGCCTTCGGCTCCTTCACCCGGAACGGCGGAAAAGTCCTCCACCCCTATCCCGCGCACTATATCTGTTTCGTGGCTTCCGAAGGAAAATAGCGCGTTGTTATAAACTATCTTCCCGTCCATCCCTTCAAGACCCACCGTCTCCGCACCGAACGGGCGCATTTTACAGCTGAGAAAGTACCTGTCCAACATATAGGCGCCTACCGCATTTTCGGCGGAAGCAATGAGCGGCGTGAAGTTTTCATAGGGTTTTTCCACCGACGTGCCGTTGATTTTATAAATCTCCTCCCCCGCGACGAAATATATGTTTCTGCCGTCGGAAGCTATCGAACGCTCCCTGACGGGATAGGATAAATGCAAGACCTCTTTCAGCGAAAAGTCGGTAGGATCGACAAGCGCAGACAGCCTGTAAACGGAATGCTCCCTGAAAATATAGACCGCGGAACCCAGCGACACCGTCGATAAAAGTTTACCGCCGTCGCCGAGAAGCTTTATTTTACCGCCTCCCGCTTCGGGCGCAAATTCAAACGGATCGAGAAGCTTTGAGAACACGACGGCGTTTTCGTCGGGAAGCACTCCGAAGACTCTGTCGTAGTGCATACAGCACCCCTTTACCCCTGTAGAATCGCCTGTTCTCGAAAGCCCCGATGCGTCGAATTTATACATCGAAGACGAAGTGTAAATAAATGTGGCGTCGGCGCCGTCCATGTAATGGTTTATAAACGTCACAGCGCCCGATGAATCTATTATGCCGGAGTGATAGGTAAACGCCTCTTCCGGTTCCGTTAAAGAAACGGAATAGAACTTTCCCGATTGGGTATATGCAATAAGTTTTCCGCCTCCGACAAAGGAGCTGTGAACGGACAGAATGCGCTCCCCTTCCTCCTGAAGTGAAGGAAGCGTAGAGCCGTTTTTTCCTTTTGCAAACCCTGTTCCGTAAGAAGTCTTGATTTTCCCGAATGCAAGCCTTATATTGTATCCATAGCTACCTATTGAAAGGCTTTTCGGGGCATTATCTTTTCTTGCGTCAAAGTTTGAAAAGGAGTTGATGCGATAGGTAAGTCGACTTACGGAAGGGAATTTTTCGTTTCTGAAACTACCGAAATACCTCATAACAATCTCCTCATCGGAATATTGAAGATTCTGCCGCGCTTGGTGAGGTTGTTGACGGCGGATTCAAAGCGGTTTCTGAAAAACACCGCTTCGTCAAGAAGCGAACTTCTGTAAAAGTATTCCGCTGCGGCGCCTACCGCCATGACGTATTCGGTAAATTGCGGAGGGAGTATCAACTTGTCCGAACCCGCCTGAGGTATCGTATAGTACAGATATTCCACCTCGGCTTTTCCCGAATAATCGTCGAGTTTTACATACTCCGGAAACTCCTCGAACTTCAACCTTCCCTCCGGCGATTTTACCGAAAGTATCTCCCTTACGCGGTAGCTTAAATCTTCATAAAAGATTTTACTTCCCGTAACAATGACGCTCTCTTTTGTTTTAAGCGGCACGTGTTCGGTTATCAGCTCGGTGTAGACCGTGACTACGGAGTCCAACAGCTTATTATACATGGCTACGGACATTTCCGTGATGTCCTCGTTCACGCCGATTATCGCCGCCGTCCTTTCTACTACTTCCTGAATGGTCATTAGTCCTCCTTTATGAGGCGCCCCTTGAGGCGCCTCGCAATCTGTACCTCTTCCCGCGTTCGCATGTTTCGGATCGCATTGTAATTCATAATACGCCTTTCACGGCAATATCCTCTTTGCGGACGCGGGTCGCGTTATACGGCGTCAGCCCTGGCTTCCGCCCGTTCCGGAGTCCGAATCCGAACCGGAAGTCGAAGAACTTCCCTGAGGATCGGTTATACCGTAAAGTCTTCCTTCCGCCCTCGGGAAGGTGGCGACGAAGTTTGCGTACTTCACCAAAGTTGCGGTATATACCGCTTTTCTGTCGAGTTGGTTCAGAATAGAGCCGTTGTCGCCTTCCAGCCATTCCCAGTCGTTGAGTTCCACCAGCTTCATCGACGGGGTGTGCAGGAAATACATTTCGCCGTCCGGGGCGAAGCGTTCCGCCACGACCGGTACTCCGTTGAAGGAAAGGGTCTTGAAGCCGCCGTCGAGGTTTAAGTAGTCGATATTCCTTCTGTTGAGCTCGAGCTGCTTTAAGTATTGCCTTCTCGTCTTCGGAGAGCAGACAATCATGTCGGGGTCGACGCCGGCGCGGAGGGCGGTAAGGTCGTAAAACTCCTGCATGGCGTCTACGGTCAGCTCTTCTCCGAGCGACTTCGATACCGGTTTTATACCGGGGAACGCCTGTTTATTGACGCCGTAGTACTCGGTATCGTCGCCGAAGAGATAGGGAAGCCCCTGCACTTCGTTTCCTTTGGATTTTTGGACGTAAAGCTTGTCGCCGGACGTCGGAGTGACGGTGCCGATTTCATCGTAAGCTATAACGACGATATTATTTTCCTGATCGACGTCGTGCACTCTTATGCCGGTTGCAACGGCTGTACCGGAGCGGTAAATGTCGATCCTCATACCGCCTGCAAGCATTCTCGCGTCGTCTACGGTGATTTCGGGCATAGAGCCGTTTTTATAGGAAGAAACGGTTGCCAGAAGCCCTTCGCCGTCCATCCACAGCATGCGGTTGAGATTGAAGCGTGCCGAACGCACCATGGCGCGGATTTCGTTATTCAATATGCCGACTATGCCGGAGGCGTTGTCACGGGAAGCGCGGAGTGCCTTGTCCGAGACGTCTATAACGCCGTAGATGTTTTTCAGCGGCACCTGAAATGACGTTCTCATGCATTCGCCTGCATCGGGGAGTTCTCCCGTTTCGTCGGTGGTGCCGAGTCCGCCGCAGATGCCGAACATGGTAGGAACGACGGCTTCCTTGCCGCGGATTTCGGCGGCGGAGCGCTCTATCGCCTGATACAGCGGACTGACGCCGCTGTTCAGTGAGGCACATATGGCGTCAAGATAATACGATTTCAATACGGAATCGATTGATTCAACGGATAACATAGATTATTCTCCTTTCAATTTTTTCAAGTGCGCCGCGGCAAGCCTTGACGCCTCCGTGAGACTTTTAGGTTTTGCCGAAGCGGCTGCGGGAGAAAGAGCCCTTACGACGGGAATCTTCGGGAATGCGGGCGCCGAATCGAATTGAGTATCGCTTACCGGAAGCTCCGTTCCCGCTTCCGCGGAAGTTTCCTCCACCGCAACAGGCTCCGACAAGAGCTTTTCGGGCTTTGAATTGATTTCGTTGTAGCTACGACTTGCAAGCACGTTAAGGAGCGCCTTTTCAAGGCAGTTTTCCTCCGCTATAAGCGACGAATTAGCCCTCAGGTAGTCGCCGATCTCTCGCCCCAAAGTGCCTGCGACGGGGTATTTTTCCTTCAAGTCCTTCAATTTCCTGTCCCATTGCTCTTCGGCTTTTTCGGCTTCGAACTTTCCTTCCAGCTCCTTTAACCGCTGTGAACGCCTGGTAAATTCCGATTCCAGCGCGTTATAGGCTTTGAAGAGCTCGTCCGCCGACGAAAACTTTCCGTAAGAGTCCGTTTTGTCCTTGTCGCCTGCCGGTATCGCGGCGGCGGGGGTGATTGCGGATTGTTCTTTAACTTGGTCTTCCATTGTCTTACCTCCCGTTATTGACGATTGTTGGCTATTGCATCTGCTTCCTTTGACAAAGCAAGCATTGTCTTGTGTTGTCTTACATGTTTTTCAAGGGCTTCGAGCGCCTTTTTCCCGATATCCGCTCCCGCGGAATAGGAGGAGTGTTCATGAATGTGAAGTTCGTGGTCGTCCAGTTCGGAAACCTCCGCCGCCTCCCCCGAGGACAACGCCATATTCTCGCGCTCGGCTTTTCTCAAGTGGGCTTCCTCGTTACTTTTGGCTGCTTCCCAATTGCCGAACCCCAGCATTTCGACAATTTTGGCGCGGTTGCGGTTGGAGATCCTGCCGTTCTCGTCGGACAGCAACCCGTAGCGCATGAGCTCCAGCACCATGTTCTTTCTGGTCGCGGGCGACTCGACCATCTCGGAATCGGTTTCCTGAACGACGTCGTCGCCGCCGAGGTCGGAACCGATAAAGGCAAGCGTTTCGACTTCTCCCGAGTCCCCCGACAGCACCACAAGCCGCTCCTTGTCGGCAAATTGCTTATAGAGCCTTAAAATCTGCCTCGCCACTTCTTTGACTGCCGCCCTGATCGATTCGGTAGTGACGGACATGCGGGAATTCTCCTGTTCCAATAAAAGGCTTAACGCATATCCGGACATCGAAGTGACGCCCGCTCCGGACACGTTCAGCACATTTGAAACACCGGAGATACTTCTGAATTCCTCCAACAACCTGTCTTCCTCGTCGCGGAACTCTGCGGGGACGGAGCCGGGATTCATCGGAACGGGGGGATTGGAGCCCTGACGGTACACCACCACCCTTCCCGGGTAAAAACCTTCCTCTTCCAGCGACTCGGCGTCGACGGAACCGTCCTCTACGGCATAAACTCCGCCCGAAAGTCGCGCCATAAACTCGTGTTTTCTGTTCTTGACGGCGTTATACGCCCGCTGGACGGGAATGAGTCGCTCTATAAGGCTTGCCCCGAAAAAGCTCCCCGGAGCGTTCAGCGCACATTGCCTGACGAACGGAAAAGTGCGTTTGCCGTCCGAGCCGTTTTTATACGGCAGCCCGCCGTCATAAATGAGTTTTTCGCCCGCCGCGATGGTCAGCCGCCCCTCGGGATGTTCCTTCGAGGGCGCCATATACCTTTCCAACACCAGCGCATACCCCTTTTTCCCGCTCTTTCCCACTCTGACCGGATCGCCTTCGAGACCGTAGACGTCGACGTCTTCGGGCTCCACCTCCTCGCCCCAAAGTTCATATACGGTTTCGACGGGATAGACCTTGGCATGGATAATGCTTCTCAGCGCCGAAAGGGAGGGAGCCTCTGGATCGTCGGGATAGATTTCCTGCGGCGGGCATACGGCTATCTTTACCCCCGATTCCTCCCAGACAACCTTGAAAAACGCAGTGCCGGTGAGCTCCGCCCAATAATTCGCTTCCCCTGCAAGAGTCGAAAAATTGTTGTCGGCGAGGGTGGCTTCGATGATCTTCCCGGACAGCCTCGCTGCGTTGACGTCCTCCTCTTCGGCTCCCGCCGGACGCACGTTGACGGCGCAATTGACCCTCGCAAACTTGGCAAGCCGCGTCTCGATTATCGGCGCGATATGGTTATAGACCTCCGCCTGTCCCGTCTCACCCACCACTTCGCCCAAGGCGTCGAGGAAGACATTCTGCTTCCCCTGCATGAACTTGATGTTCAGCTTCCATTTGGCTTCGGTGAGCCGCCTCAGCCTTCTTCTTTCCTCAAAGTCCTCTTTCAGTTCCTTTACGACTTCGTTTAATTCTTCCATGCTGCCTCCTGTTTGTTCGTTGCCGTCCTCAGACGCAACAATTTTTCTTTGTATAACGCCGTCCGCGCCTTTTCCGGCTTCGGCGGCTTGTTCTCGGGTCGGGACATAACGTAGTACCTCAGCTCGTCCATCGCGTGGTCGTTGCGTTTGACGGGCGTGTCCCCCGAACCCCACCAATACCCTTTCAGCTCCTTTATCATCATCGGACAATTCGAAAAGATAAAGATAGCCGCCGGACGCTCCTTGAAAAGTCTCCTTACCCTGCTGACGCCCGAAAAAAGTTCCTTGTTGACGGAAGTGTTGACGGCGATACCGTTTTCGAAAAAGAGCTCCGAGACCGACTTCGCCGAGGCGAGAGTGCGCTGATTCGCGGCAGGGTCTATCAGCGCTTCCAGCCTTCCGTCCGGGCGCCTTGCCCAGTTCAGACTGTCCGCCAGCGCCGAAATTTTCTCGGCATGCGCCCTGACATCGAGCCCCGCTTCGTAGTGTTCGCCTACAACATAAATGACGCCGTCGTAGTCCATGCAATAAAAGTGACAGGACAACGGATTTTTAAGTCCGGGATCGATGCTTATCGCCGATTGCCATTCGGGCGGAAACTCAAAAGGCTCGATTACGTGCACCGAACTATCGAATTCGGGATACACAAGTCCGGATTCCGCTCTGAATCGTCCGTAGCGCCGCGATTCAAGTTCCTCATCGGATAAAGTGGCGGTAAGCCTTACTACTTCCTCTTCGGACAGGTACGGGTTGTCCGCCCATTCCATTTCCTCCGTCCAGATTTCGGGGTCGGAGCCGGAGTTTAAATAGATTTCGTCATACACCCACGTCAACCCTTTAAGCGGTGTCATCGTGCCGAATATGTCCCCCTTTTTATCCAGCACGCGCATGCGGCATTCGTCGTAAATATCCTTCGGCGGCTCCTCGTCGAACCACACGAAATCGAGAGAGGCACCCTGGAAGCACTCCCGTCCCTGCGCCGCCGACTTAAACCCCAGCTTCGACACTCCGCCGAAGACGTTTCGGATGTAAATCGAGTCGATTATCCCCCCTTCCGGAAAATCGCGCGAGCCTTCCTGCATCGTCACGCGCACTATCCAGTCGGGGTTTAAATACCTTAAAATTTTCTCCTGTGCGACATCTCTTTGCACCTCGCGGCTGACCGACACCGCCCAACCGGTGACGTTTTTGCGGTTTGTACGGTAAGGATGAGTGCCTCTCAGCATCCAGATCGCCTCGACGGCTCCGCACTCCGTCTTGCCGCTCCTGTTTCCGCCGAAGACCCAACGGTTTCTCATGGGCGACTTATGGAAAGCCAGCTGTTTTAAGTGCACTTTCTCCCCCGTATTATAAAAGGCGAGCTTATTCTTTTCGAGGCGGTTTTTCTGTTCCGACTCGATTTTTAATATTTTTTTAACGAGTTCCTCCTCGGCAACCCGAGTAATAGCGTTCGGCTGCATCCGATAATCCGTCCTCTATACGATTTTCTTCGGCGCGGAGATAACTTCTTTCCGCGCGTTCGTTCGCGGCGTCGATTTCTTTCAGAATTTTATCGATTCTTTCCGCACGCGTCCGCCTTGCGTCCGTAAGCATCCTGACGTCTATCGATGGATAGCGATAGACAAGCTGAACGGAGCCGCGACTGTCCTTCAACAAAAATTTCCCTGTTCTGCGGTCATAGTGGAGCTCGTATTCGGGATCGATTTCTTTCAGGCGCCGGGCGACGTCCAGCACGTCCCAAACAATTTCGATACTATCGGTCATATTAAACATTTTTACCTAAATTCCGCGTTTTTTCGCCCCCGAACGGGGCTACAATTATCTGTATGAAACTCCTTCTGGCGCTTCTTGCGGTCGTAGTCGGCACTTTCGGAAGCGCCTTTGCAAGCGACGCTCCGCATATCGCAGTCGAAGGCGAAGTCTGGCTGGTCGACGCCTCCGGCACCCCTCTTTTTACCCTTCCCGAAGGTTACTACGTCCGCATAGACAACCTCGACGAGAACTTTTACTACCTGCGCTTCAACGGCGTCTCCGGAAAGGTCGACAAAAACGCCGTTTCCACCGTCGGCTACCACACTTCGGTACCCGGAACGGAATGCGAAATCGGCATCGCCGAAGAGTTCGGAGAGTTTTCCGGCATCAATTTAAAGTCGGCTCCCGGCATTGCGTCGGAATCCGTCCTGGAAGTTCCCATTGCCGCAAAATTGACATTTATCGGGGAGTATCCGACCGATGAAGAGTTGTGGTACTACGTCCGCTACGACGACGTTTACGGTTACATCCGCGCCGACCGCACCTCGATGCCGGAGCCCGACTATCCCGCCTTTACTCCGGAGCCCGCACCCGATATTCCCGCCTCCGTTGCACCCGAAGAGGAAGAGGAGGAAAATACGATAATCCGGATAGTGATAATAGCGGGACTGGCGATTCCCGCCGTAGCGCTTGTCGTATACCTTTTCAGGCGAAACAAAAAAAGATACGCTTACGAAGAATACCGATACCGTCCCCGCGAAATAAGACCCGAACCCCGATATCCCGAAGAAGAGGATTACCGGAACGAAAACTACTCGAACTACCGCGACGAAAGATATTCAAACGACGAGTGATCCCCGGATTATTAAGCCGTTGACTTTTTTCGCGTCGTCCGTTTTAGTGGCGTCCGATTTCTTGACTGTCGTTTTTTCAGCGGTCGGCTTTTTTAACGGACGGCTTTTTGGCGGCAGTCTTTTTGGCGGATGATTTTCGCGCCGTTTTCTTCGGCGAAGTTCCCTTTTCGGCTGCCGCCTTCCCTTCGTCGCTCCTGACTGTCGAAGAGCCCGCTTTCGGCGCGCTTCTTTTTCGTCCTCCCGAAGCGCCCTCCTTTTCCTTTTTTAGCTCGCGAAGCGCCATCAGTTCCCCCAAAAGACGCTCCTTTTCCTTTAAAAGCTCCTCGTCGGTATAATCGGAAAAGTCATCCTGCGATTCCAGTTCCAGGCAGGCTTTCGCCGCGGCAACGTCGGGGGGATAATACTTTATCTGCGTCTTTTCCCTGACAGCGCGGCGGTTCCCTTCCTCGTCAAGCGTGTACTCTATGACCCGCTCCTCCGCTTCCAACCCCTCGGCGCGCTTTCTCAGCCCCTCCAACACTCTCTCCCTGCTCTCGTTTTTTTTCATATTTCGCTCCGTCTGCCACTAAAAAAGGGCTTCCCGCCCTTTAAAAAAATCACCGTGAAAATTTGCTTCAAAACCCTCCCTTTACGGAGTAAAAATCAGGTATACGCCTGCTCCGGGTCTAAAAAATTCACGCCTGACGCAGCTCTTCGCCGCCCTCAAGTGCTCCGAAAAACACTATTTCCTCTTCGCCCGCTCCGCATTCAGCTTCTTCGGTTTCGGCGTCTTCGGCTTTGACCTCTCCGACCTTTCCGGAGCCCGAAAAGCGTTCCAGCGACTTAAACCGCATGGCTACCTCTTCGGCGGCGTCGATGAATGCGGGCTCCTCGTTGAAATAGTCGAGAATGGTTTCTTCGTCGAAGCCCAGCATTTCGACATAGACGCGGATCTTTTTAAGCGCCTTGCCGCGTATGTACTTGAAAGCGCTTTTCTTCAAACCTGTCGCAAGAATGATCGCTTCCTTTTCCTTCCCTTCGAAAAATTCGCCCCCGATGATCGCGCGCTCCTCCTCGCCGAGAAGCCCCAAAGCCGAATCGAGAGTCGTTCCGAACTTCTTTAAGCCGTCCAGCGTCACCGCCGAGCGGATATACTCGTCGAACACCCTCTCGGCGTCCCTTCCCGCGGAGTTGTAGCCGAAACTCCTTATCCTTCCGATTTTGGCGGCGTACTTCCGCTTCAGCTCGTCCAGCTCCGGATACACAGTCAGTATAATTTGTGCCATTTTTGCGGAAAGCATCCGTTTTCCTTCCTTTTTGTCATTGATGATTTACGAACATTTGTTCGCCTTTTTAATATATCATCGACTTTTCGGAAAGTCAAGAGCGAGAGATAAAGAAAAATGAGCTGTCCCGAAAATAAGACAATTTACGACACCCCGCGACAGAAAAAATGCCTTTCGGAGTTTGTTCGCTCCCGCGCCTCAACGTATATCCTTTTTCAATCCGAAATCGGGAGGCGAAAAGCTGAACGGTGTCGAAATCGTATCGGGAAAAGCGAAAACCGCCTTCAAATAGACCTGTCGTGGCGGAAAGTTTAGCGGGGTAAAATGCGTTTGTCGCGAAAAATAAGTCACAGAAAAGCGTATCAAATAAATACGGTTGTGCGGAAGATTTTTTCCTTACTGCGGCTGCAATTCGGGCGCGCGCTTCTCTTCACGCCCGCTTTCGGAGAGGCTGTCCTAGTCTTTAATCGGCGTCCCGCCTTCATCGGGCGGAGTAATTACTCCGGGGGTCGCCTTCGCTTCGCCGTCGGAAGCGGCATCGGTAATTGCACTTTTTGCCACGGAAAACCGCTTTTTATAGTATATCGTAAACAGAATCGAAGTAAATGTGACGGCTATTGCGTCGGCTACCGGTTCCGCCATGAAAACCGAAAGTGCCCTGTCTGCGGGGTATATGAGCGGCATTATATAAATAAGCGGCAGCAGCAACACGAATTTTCTGGTCACCGCAACAATTATCGACTGCGTCGCCGAGCCCATCGCGGTGAATGTCATCTGACACGCCATCTGCACCCCGAACAGACAGGTTGCAGCAAGGTAGACCCGTACCACGGGCGCCGCATAGTTTATCAGCTCCGGCTCCGAATTGAACATCGCGACGAATTTATCGGGGATCGCCATCGCCAATATCCATAACGTTACAGAATACGACAGCGAAGTCAGTAGTAATAAAAAGAAGGCTTTTTTAACTCTATCTATGTTTCCGGCGCCGTAATTATAGCTGATTATAGGTTGCGCGCC
>CALVTP010000032.1 GCA_944362765.1 uncultured Clostridia bacterium
TACACCATCAGGGACTCGAACCCTGGACACCCTGATTAAGAGTCAGGTGCTCTACCAACTGAGCTAATGGTGCATATACCCTATCGAAAACGCTTCCGGGAAAAAGCTTCCACGTTTTCATATTTATCTGGTGCGACCGAAGAGACTTGAACTCCCACCTCTCAGAGACCAGATCCTAAGTCTGGCGCGTCTGCCAATTCCGCCACGGTCGCGTTTTTTTGGTGATCCATCGGAGATTCGAACTCCGGACACCTTGATTAAAAGTCAAGTGCTCTACCGACTGAGCTAATGGATCACGGCTGGCAGGGGTGGCAGGATTTGAACCTACGAATGCGAGAGTCAAAGTCTCGTGCCTTACCGCTTGGCGACACCCCTATGGATACAGGTGGAACGCCGATGGGGTGAGTAGTGGGACTTGAACCCACGACATCCAGAGCCACAATCTGGCGCTCTGCCAACTGAACTATACCCACCATATGGGCGATCCGCCTGTAGATGGCGAACCGAGAGGGATTCGAACCCCCGACCTACGGCTTAGAAGGCCGTTGCTCTATCCTGCTGAGCTATCGGTCCGAGTGGAGCGGGTGATGGGAATCGGACCCACACAACCAGCTTGGAAGGCTGGTGTTCTACCACTGAACTACACCCGCACTCGCCCGCATTACCGAATGCGCTTAATTAGTATAGCGAACCGAAAAGGGTTTGTCAATCGATTTTCAAGAATAAATCTAAAACGTCGAAGGGGACAGCTCTTTCGGAAAAAGTCGAGACTCTCGGGGCGGAATATTTTTTTTGTTTGCTTTTACCGTCAATCGTCTCGTCCGAGCGGATAAACCATAAAATAAACTCCGCCCCTACTTTCCTCGGAAATTCCGCCGCCGATTAGACAACTCCGGAGGAAGCCGCTTCTCTGCCGCCGTTCCGAAACCCGCCCTCTCGGGAAGGATGCCGCTAAACGGAATGCGCCTTCCCGAAGTCGCTTTTCGGGGCGTCAAAGGCAGCGCTCCCGCTACTTTTTCGCGAAGAGCTTTTTCAGCGCGACGCGGACGGGAGGCAACGGATTTCTCCCGTTTTTGACGTGCTCGTAGACGGCGATATATTCGATGTAAGGTTTCAGGCGCGAACTTTCGATGACCAGCCTTACTTCATTTGTCGTGACGGGCTTGAAGTAAGCTATCCTGTTGAAGCCTATCGTCTTGCCGCGGTAAACGGTTCCGAAGGCTCCCGTTTTGTCCTTTGCCTCTATCCTGAAGCTTTCGACGCGCTGGGAATAAGCTACGTTTTCTATCAGTCGCAATTTGTCGATTTTTGCCGTTTTGGCGAGTTTTAAAGTGATCTCGTAACTGTCCGCCTCTTCGAGCGGCGTGTAGTAACTCAATGCGTCGTAGCTTTTCTTGTCGAAACCGTAACGAGTGACGTTTTTTATCTTGTTGCCCGCCTCGTGTTCGGGAGCCGTCGCCCCGTCTATCGGCACCGGTTTGGAAAAAGCCGCCTCCACCCTGTCGCGGAAGCGCACAAGCTTATCGACGTCCGCGTCGTTTATCCGTCCGGTCACGTCCGGCGGCACATTCAGCAGCAGCAGCGAATTGCCGCCCCAAGCGGTATAGTAAATGTAGGTGAGATTATTGACGCTTCTCACTCTTCCGTCCTGAGATTTATGATAAAACCAGCCGGGACGGACGGAAACGTCGACTTCTGCGGGCAGCCAGACGAACTCGTCATAAGGCAAAAGCATTTCCCTCGAGCCCAAGTCCTCACCCGTCATGTCGAGCGCCTGACGCTTCATGTTCTGTCCTTCCGATTGTTGGCTTCCCGCGATGATGTTTTGAGTGGCAAAGTCGATTTTCGGCACCACAGACCACTCCCCTTCCCTGGCAAAGCCGCCTTCGTTTCCCACCCAACGGACGTCGGGTCCGCAATTTGAGATGACTGCGTTCGGCTGAAGTTTGCGTATGACTTCGTAGTAGCGCTCGAAATCATAGGTCTGCTTGGATTTACCGTCGGCTTCAGCGCCGCAGGCTCCGTCCAGCCACACCGCAAAAATTTCGCCGTAACCTGTCAGAAGTTCCGTCAATTGCGCGACGTAATAGTCGTTGTATTCGGGGGTGCCGTATTTGTCGGAGTGTCTGTCCCATGGTGACAGGTAGACTCCTAGCTTCATACCGTGTTTTTTGCAGGCGGCTTGAAGCTCAGCCATGATATCGCCTTTCCCTTCCTTATACGGCGATGATTTTATCGAATAATCGGTGGTGGCAGTCTGCCACATACAGAAGCCGTCATGGTGTTTTGCGGTAAAGATGATTCCGCTCATTCCCGCGAATTTGAGCACCTTAACCCACTGTTCGGTATCCTGATTCGTCGGATTGAAGATTTCGGGGGAAAGCGTGCCGTCGCTCCATTCCTTCCCTGCAAAGGTGTTTATACCGTAGTGTATAAAAGCGTTGAAGCCGCTGCGCTGAATGCGCTTTTGCACCACTGACGGCGTAACCGACGTATAAAATTCCAACCTGTCACGTTCGTTCATTCTATTCCTCCTTGTCGCCGCTATATTCGAATTTTGCCGTTCTGTAATAGAGCCATGAGAAGAAGTTGACCGGGTTCAAAAAGATCTTTGCGCGTTTTAAAAACTCCGTCAACTTATTCCCTTCCGTCTTCACCGAGCCCACCGAGCGCAGCTTAAACGCAACGTCGAAAGCGCCGTCCAGCCAAAACTCCTTGCTCTCGCCAGGCAGAATGTCGACGAAGTTGTCGGAGTAAGGCGGGGTATCGGCGTCCGAATAGACCTCGGCAAGCCTCAAATAATTTTCGGCGGTCACAGTGACTAAGGTCTTCCCGCCGACGACCGACGTTTTCAAAGTGTATTCCGGCACGGGGAAGAGGCAGTATCTGTCCCGCAAAAGCGGTTTCGAAACCCGCGAAACGACCCTTCCTTCCTCGATGAGCTCCGCCGAATAAAAGAGCCTTTTTTTGAGATTTTTATTGAATTTCAGTTCGACTTCGCCGATTTTTCGGCGGCTTGCGGGCAGCGCTTCGAGTCCGAACGTCTTTTCGAGGAAAACTTTTCCCGAAAAATCCGAAACCTTGAAATTCACCGTGCCGCGCTTTCCGGCGGTGAAGTCGTTCATCACATATATCCGCGCGGAGTCGTCCGCCAACTCCACACTGACGGCAAACGGTGCGTTGAAGCGCTTCGCCGCGTATTGCAGCGCCTTGAAGCGTCCGAAGTAGTCTATCGAAGACCAGCTCGCCACCGGCCAGCAGTCGTTCAATTGCCAATAAAGCGCCCCATGGGTGCGCTCGGAGCGCCGCCACGCCTCAGTCGCGTCGCGAATGGATTCCGCCTGTGCCAGCTGGCTGAAATAGATCTTGTCCTCGAAAGCGGCGGGCGTCTTGAACAAGGAAGAGGTGTAATAAACAGTCTTTTCATTGCCCAAAGCACACTTTTGGTGGATTTTCATGACGTCGGAGAAGAGGCTGTTTTCCTTTTCACCGGCATAATAACGCACCGTGCGGACGTCCGGGAAGCTTTCGAAACCGAATTCACTGCAAAAACGCGTTTTGCGGGTGCGGTAGTACTCGATGTCCTGCAAACCGTGCCAGACCGCCCAAAGATGGGTGTCTCCGACATTGTCCGCCTTGACGCCCTTTTGGTAGTCTGCGCCTATCGGAGAACCGGGGATGTAATCGGCACCCGCACCTATTTTTTTAAGTTCTTCGGGTAATATCTTGTAGAAAAAGTCGTAGGTGCAGTCGATATACTTCCTGCTGGTTATCCAATTGATCGACATGTCTTCAAGCTCGTTGTTGCCGCACCAAAGCGCAAGCGATGGGTGATGGCGCAGCCGTTTAACGTTGAATTCCACCTCGGAAAGCATGTTTTTGAGGTACTTTTCGTCATAAAACGGGCAAGGTCTGCACGCAACCGCAAAATCCTGCCACACTAAAATCCCCAGCTCGTCGCAGATGTCGTAAAATCTGTCATGCTCGTAAAAACCGCCTCCCCAGACGCGGATCATGTTGAAACCCGCCTTTGCAGCAGCTTCGAGGTGGTAGCGGAATACTTCCTCCGTGATCCTGTCGGGCATGGCTTCGGCGGGTATCCAATTGGCACCCTTGCAAAAGATCCGCCGACCGTTCAATTCAAAGCAGAATTCGGAGCCGTCCGGCAGCCGGTCGCGTATAAGTCTCAGCTTTCTTATTCCTATCCGCCTTTCGTCGGAGCAGCTTCTTTCTCCCTTCGTTACCGTCACTTTCAGCCTGTAAAGCGGCTGCTTTTTTCCTGAGGAGATGTCCGCCGTTTCCCATATTTCGGGGTGCTCGACGATAAAATCGCGCTCTATCAGGCGAGCGGAATTCCCTAAAAGCCCCCTCTTTTCCGAAACAGAGCCGTCGGGAGAGGTAAGACTTAAAATATACCCGTCCGCTTCCCCGGAGAATGCTATCCGCACGCCCAGCGAAACGGCGTCGCCTTCGAAGTTTTCCGCCACCTCGAAGTCCTGTATTCGGATTTCGTCGGTATCGATATAAACCTTTCCATAGATTCCCGAAACAGGAATTTCGGGACCCCAATCCCAACCAAACTGATATTGCGGCTTCCTTAAAAAGGTTATCTCCGTAACACCTGCGGTCGAACCGGAATTGATACGCTTCATCTCCGAGCGCGCCGCTTTTTTCGGCGCGGCAATGACAAGTTTCAGTTCGTTTTCGCCCTTCTTCAAAACCCCTTCGACGTCAAACCTGTGCGCTATAAAAGCGTTTTCTCCGCCGCCGACAGCGACGCCGTTCAGCGTAGCTTCAAAAACGGTATCCACTCCTTCCAGGACAAGAACGGCGCCCGCCGTTTCGCCGTCGTAGTCGAAAACGGTACTGCAAACGGTGTCGGTCTCGGATATCCAAAGAGACTTCTTTTCGTTGTCTCCGATATAAGGGTCGGGTATCAGTCCCGCTCCGAGGAGCGCGGAGTAATCGGTAAACGGCGTTTTGGCGACAGCCTCCGCCTCTCCTACCTTTATTCTCCAATCGGAATTTATCAAAGTTTTCATCGCTTTTCCTCCAGTGCCGGGGTGAAGTTATCCAAAAAGACTATTATATACGCCATCCACATCGGGAGAGACTCGATAAAACCGTTCTTTCCCCATATAAGCAGCGCGATAACTATTGCCGCCAGAAGCCCCGCAAAACAATAAAGAGCGATCCTGTATTTTTTGTTAGGTACGGCGGGGAACAGAAGGTGTAAAATTATCGCCGCCGCAAAGAAGAGCGCAAACAGCAACGCCGTCGACCAATGGGCGTACATCTGAAGTCCCGGTTCCCTCGTCGAAGGAATGTGCACGCAGGTCATCAGACACGCCACGCCGAGCGCCATGCAGACATAGCCCGCAATCTGCACCCCGCGGTATCTGAAATCCTTTCTTGTATAGGTGTAAACAAGGTTGACGGTCAGCGCCAAAGATGTGGTAAAGCCCCAGAATTTGAACGCAGTCGGATATTTCAGTCCTATTTCGGAAGCCGTGCCCGAAGGCTGAAATGGGTCGGACAGAAAGCCGTAGACGGTAAAATAGATAAAGCTTCCTATCAACAACGCCATCGCGGTATAGCGGAAAATCTTTTCTTTCAGGTCGGCGTTCGCGCCTCCTGTACTCCCGGCGGGAGTTTCGCGGAAGACTTTTCCGGGCGATGCGGTTTTCTCTCCCTCCCGCGCCTTATTTGCCGCGGGATTGTCCGCTTCCGTTGCGGTCATTTTCAATTCTTCCGGTTCCGGTTTTACGTTCTGCATGTCTCCTCCTCCTGTACAGAAAAACGTTGTTTCCCGAATTTTAACGGTTTCTGTGCCTTTCCAATATGAATTTTAACTTGTCCGAATTGGCGTCGTCGAAAGAAAGCCGGGTAGTAGCCGCCCCCAGCGTATCGAAACCTTCGGCGTCGCCCATGAAAATTATCGAAGTGCCTTCGATTTTGTAATCGTACGGTTCCGTCCACTCTATAAAGCGGTACGGCACGACTATCCCCGAATCCAGCACGGCGCATTTTGTAAGCATCATCATTGCCATCACCGCGGACAACATGACTACGATGACAATAAGCCCCGCCCCTACCATGTAATCGGAGGGAGCCTTTGCAAGCGCCATATAGACGATGTCGCCGATCAATACCGCAAGCATCAGCGCCGGCATGACGAACTGCCATTTATAGCGCTTATAAAGGGGAATAAGCACTATGGCGTTTTTGAATCGAGCGTTGAGGCGGGCAAGCTTTCTAATTGCAAAAGCTCCCCAGACGACGGCAACCGCCGCCAGCAGCAAAAACGCCGCTCCCACGATATAGCCTAGCATTATCTGTCCTCCTTGTCGTCGGAGTCGTTTATTCCGAACGCTACCCCCATGACGTTGTCGGCGTTCAGCGCAAAGACCAACCCCGCGCCCAGCGTGTTCAGTCCCGCCTTTTTTATGATCGCACGCATGATGTCTTCGGCAATGTTCTCGGGGGAAAGGATGAGTATCGTCTCCTTTTCGGGTGTCACCGCTATGCCGAAAAGCTTTTCCGCCTCGTGCGAACCGGCGCCGCTGGAGTGTATTACGGTGCCGCCGGTGGCGCCCGCCTCCCGCGCGGCGTCCATGACGGTGGTGGAATAGCCGCTGTTTACGATTGTGACGATGAGTTTATAGTTCATTGTTCCTCTTCCTCCGCGCATTCTCCCGCAAGTATCCTCATTGTCGCCCGACCTGCCACTTTCCTGATGGGTACGGTGAACGCCACCCCGACCGGTTTCGTCCCCAATCCGAGCACGTCTTCGAGTTTACGCTTTATCGACGGAAGATATCTGCTTTCCACCGTCGCCGTGATTATGCTCTTTGCCGACTCTCCGCCCAGAACCTCGCCTAAGGATGTCGGAGCCGTGCCCGCGCCGGGCATGACGTTCAAAGCGTTCGCGCCGCTTTCGCTGAGCGCCTCCGTCGCCTTCCTCGTCTTTGATTTATCGACTACGACAAACAAATATTCGAGTTTCATTCGACCTCCAATTCGATGATGTCGCCCTCGGTTTCAAGCATCTCGCGGTATCGCTTCGCCGCGGCGGATTTCGCCCCGACATACTTTTTGAGCTTGTACACGGCACCCATTATCTGCACCGCCACCAACGGCGTCATCGCCACGAAAGCTATAGTCCCGAATGCGTCGGTGATGATATTCCCGCCGAGCGCAGCCGAAGCCCCCATCGCAAACGGCAAAAGGAATGTCGCCGTCATCGGTCCCGACGCCACGCCGCCCGAGTCGAAGGCTATCGCCGTAAAAATCTTCGGAACGAAGAATGACAGCACCAGCGCCACGGCATACACCGGTAATATTATATACCATATCGAAACGCCTGTCACTACCCTTATCATGCTGAGCGCAACCGCCGAAGCCATCGCTATCGCAAGCACGATAAGCATACTCTTTCTGTTTATGGCACCGCCGGTGACTTCCTCGACCTGCTTGTTCAGCACGTGGACGGCAGGCTCCGCCAGCACCAGCACCGAACCGATAAGCGCCCCTATCGGAACGAGCGCCCACTTCAGATCCCCCGCGAACAATCCGCCGATATAACTTCCCGCCGGCATGAATCCGACATTGGCGCCCAATAAAAACAACGCGAGACCTATGTAAGTATACACCGCTCCCACTAAAATTCTCAGCAGCCTTTTGAGCGGAAATTTAATAAGCGTCAACTGGAAAACGATGAAAACGCCGTAGATCGGAAGGAGGGCAATACCCACTTCCTTCAAATAGCCCGGAAGCGCCTCGCCGAAGTATTTCATCACTTCCCGAAAGTTTGAAAAATCGGTGATTACGGCGGCTTCCGCCTCGGCTCCGGCGTCGTAAAGAAGCCCTAAAATCAGCACCGCCATTATCGGACCTACCGAACATATCCCCACCATGCCGAAGCTGTCTTCGCGGGACTTGCTGCCGCCCGCGACCGCAGAAATACCTGCGCCGAGCGCCAGGATAAACGGCACCGTGATGGGACCCGTAGTCACGCCGCCCGAATCGAAGGACAGCGGCACGAAATCTCCTTCCGAAAACGCCGCCAAAGTAAATACGACCGCATACATCACAAGCAGCATGATGTTCAGCGGCACCTTCAAAAGCATTCTGAGTACCGCTAAAAGCATAAACACCCCTACGCCCGCAGCCACCGACCATATAAGGACGGGATTGGGAATAGAGCTGATCTGGGTAGCCAAAACTGTCAAATCGGGTTCCGCAACGGTAACTATCACGCCAACGACCAACGCCACCCCCAAAATCAACGGGATTTTTTTGGTGGAGGTTACTTTGGCTCCTATCGACTCACCTATCGGTTCAAGCGAAATCTCCGAACCCAGCGAATACAACGCTTCACCCGCTATCAGCAAAACGAACCCGACCAAAAAAGCGCCGAGATTCAAGGAAGGCATCGGCTCCAGCGCATAGTTCAACACGATCACCAGCACGGTAATCGGTAAAACGGCTATCAGCGCTTCAAGGAGTTTTCGGGCAAAGTTTTTCATATTGCGGGCTGCCGGGTTGATTTATGTTTTTCGGTTGATTGTATTCAATATACTATATTTGCGCGCGCGTGTCAAGAAGACGCCTCTCCCTTCACAAAGTATAACGCGGTCGTTTTACCACACCGGAAGCGTTTTCGCCGGGTCGGCGTTCTCCTCTCCCGTTTCCGGATAAAAAGCGCTTGACTAAACGCTTTTTCGCCGATATAATTGTTTGGTACGAATTCGTACCGACTACTTTCTAAGGTGATAAAATGGAATTGTCTCAAAAAATTGCGCTCATATTGCGGCTCGATATTGCCGTCAACCGCCTTGACGGCGCATTTTACATGTGGGCAAGGCGTCATAAGCTCCCCGAAAACATGCTGACGATGCTGTACGCGCTGGCGGACGGCGCGCGCTCGCAGCGGGAGATTTCCGAAGATTGGCTGATTCCGAAAACCACCGTCAACACGCTTACCAACGAACTTGTCGAAGAGGGTTTTGCCTCGCTCGGAACAGGGAAGGAAAAGCTGCTTTCGCTGACCGAAAAAGGCATGCGGCTGGCGGAGGAATCCTTAAAAGAGCTCCACTCCGCCGAACTTGACGCCATAGACTCCGTGTTGGAAGAGTTTCCCCCGGAGTTTGTCGCCGCTCTCGAACGCTACACCGCCGTTTTTTCGCAAAAATTGGGTATTAAAACGGGCTATTAAGCTTATTAATTATGACAAAAGTCGACAACAAGACGCTGTTTTCGGAATTTTCTCCCGCGAGACTCTTTTTTACCGCGGCAATTCCCGGTTCCGTAGGTATGCTCTTTTCGAGCGTCTACCAATTGATGGACGGCATTATGGTCGGGCGCGTCCTGGGCGATACGGCGTTTGCCGCAGTCAACCTCGCCATGCCCTTCGTCATCATCAATTTTGCGCTGGCGGATCTCATCGGAGTGGGCTCCTCCGTCCCCATAGCGCACGCCCTTGGAAGAAAAGACGATAAGGAAGCCAACAATATTTTCACCTGCGCCTGCATTGCCATAGTCGTCGCCGGAATTATCGTCGGTGCCGCCCTTTTCGCTCTCGCCCGTCCGCTGATGCGCCTGATGGGCGCCGAGGGAGTGCTTGTGGACTACGCCGCGCGATACCTCGAAGTCTACGCGCTGCTTTCACCCGTCACCACCGTCATCTTCGCCGTCGACAACTACCTCAGGATCTCCGGCGTCATCCGCGGCAGCCTGTTTATAAATATTTTGATGTCACTGCTGAGCATGGGCTTGGAATTTTTATTCCTGTTCGTCTTTGAATGGGGCATCCTCGGCGCCGCTCTCGGCACCGGACTCGGCATGAGTATTGCCGCAATTGTTGCGTTTGTCCCCTTCTTTATGAAAAAATTGCCGTTGCGCTTCGTCCGACCGCACTTCACCAAGTCGGTGATAAAAACGACAATTTCCTGCGGCATGCCTAACTTTTTGAACAATATCGCCGCAAGGGTAGCCTCCGTATTTATGAATGTTCTGCTGCTTCGCTTCGGCGGCGAGACGGCGGTGTCAGTCTACGGAGTATTGATGTATGTTGACGGATTTATTCTTCCGCTGATGTACGGCACCTGCGACTCCCTTCAACCGGCAATCGGTTTCAATTGGGGCGCCGGGGACTATAAGCGCGCCTTCCGCATAGAAAAATATTGTTTCATCGCCTGCGCCGTCGTCTCCGTCGCGTCCGCCGCGGTACTGTTCGCAGCACCCGACGGCATCTCCCATATTTTCCTCGGCGAGGGTTCTCCGGAAATTATCGAAACGGCGCGCGTCGCCATTCGGATATTCGCGTTCACCTATCTTGCAAGATGGGTGTCGTTTGCCGCTCAAAGTTTCTTCCTGGCTATCGGAAGACCGCTTCCTGCGGGCACGCTGTCCCTTTCGATCTCGCTGGTCGTTCCGCTGATATTGATACCTTGTTTCTATTCTTTGGAGCTTACCGGCTTATGGCTGAACACTCCCGTCGCCGCCGTAGTCGTAGCCGTCATTGCCGTCATTCTCCTAGTGATTTTCTTCCATAAATTCAAAACGTCCGACCCGCAAAAGTTTTCCCTTAATCATCATATTTCGCCTACCGAAACAAGCATTTCGGAAACCGAAAACACGGAAAATTAACTCTTCCGCCAATATAAACTCACATTCGCGCACAGTCACCTCTACCCCTTCACGGAATAAACATCCACCCGACATACGGGCGGATGATTTTAAATTAAACAAAGGGCTTGCAGTCAAAGCCAACAAAATAAGCCAAACTCCCCGAGCCAAAATGAACAGACGGACTCTCAACATTAAAAACCGGCAAAACAGCCAAATTCCCCGAGACTCAAAAAAATAGCGGAACTATCAACCTATAAAAAATATCAACACCGCCAAATTTACCAAGACTCCCAAAACGAACACCGGAACTCTCAACATAACAACTAATAACACCGCCAAATTATCCGAACTCAAAATAAATGAAAAAAACATAAAAACTAATAAATCCGCCAAATTCTCCGAATGCCCAAAATGAATAGAAGGGTTGCAGATAGCGTTTTTCTTTCGATTTGGGGGTAAGGGAGTTTACTAAAACGTAAATGACCGCCACCCACAAACGAAAAAAAGCGCTAGATGCGCCTTTATATTCATTTTGGGAGGGAGTTTACACCGACGTAAATGACCGAAGTCTGAATCATGCAGAAAAAGCGGAAGATGCGCCCTTATATTCATTTTGGGAGGGAGTTTACCAAGACAGGTAAATGACCGCCACCCACAAACGAAAAAAAGCGCTAGATGCGCCATTATATTCATTTTGGATGCAAGCTTCAACACCTATTATTAAGCAACACTTCGATTTAATGTATGACTTGTATCGGGTATCTTCGCTTTTATTTTCGCCGCCAGGTTTTGCGCGATAACGCGCAAAACTTGCGCCCCCTGCTTGCTTACGCAAGCGTGTGCGCTCCCGTCTCCCGCTCCATAGAAAAACCCACCCGATAACCGGGTGGATTTTTCTATGGAGCGGGAGACGGGATTCGGACCCGCGACTTTCACCTTGGCAAGGTGACACTCTACCACTGAGTCACTCCCGCAATTTCGATTGCTTTGCTATTATACTAAATATATCGGCGTTTGTAAACTCTTTTTCTAAAAAAATTTTATTTTATTTCGTTATGCGCCTTTCCTTCATTTATTTCGGTCATTTTTTGGGGCTTAATCCCGATTTTAATCGGTTTTCAACCTTCTGTGCGTCCGACCGGACACACTCAGTCTCCGATAACGGCAGCTTTCAGCTTCTCTGCCCAGGCATTTATCTTCCCGTCGTCGTACTCCTTCGGAATGGAGCGCGCCACCCTTATCGCGCGGTGGCTTTTCATCAACATCGCGTTGACTTTCATTAAAAGCGGCAGTCGTCTCATTCCGGACACAACCTTTTGAAGCGCGGAAGCGGGTGTAATGAAAATGGGTTTCCCTTTGGCGAGGAGACATATATCGGCGTTTGTCAGCACTTTCGAATTCAACAACCACGACAGCTCCTCGTCGGGCATTTTCAAAACCGATCGCTTCATCAGATCGACTCCTGCGTGTTCTGCCCCTATGCGGGTGAAAAATTCGACTTCGTAACGCCAGAGATTCTCTTTGGAAACCGTTTCTCGCACACTCTTTCCCTCCTTCGACGCGCCGTTTACGATTGCAAAGAGCATATCCGCAGCAGCAAGCGAGGAAGCTATACCGCTCCCCAGCATCGGTATCGTCATATACGCCGCATCGCCTATCGCGGCATATCCGGAAGCTGTCATTCGCGCCGCAGGATACCTTACGGGAATCTTGTAGATGCCGCCGCCCGTCACAATGCGCTCCCCGATAACGGGATTATCGGCTTTTAATGCGGCAAGCGCTCTCTCTTTTGTAGTTATATCCAAGCCGCCAAGGCGTCCTATCAGCACGTCAACGACGTCGCCGTCCGTAATTACCCAGGAAATACCGTTTTCTCCGAGATGTTTTAAGTAAACTTTATTGGTATGTTCGGGCTCCGGAGCCGGATTTTTTTCGTGAAAGCCGCGATATGCGTAGAAGATTTCGCTTTTATCGGCGATGTCTATATCCAACCCGGTCTTCAGCGGAGAACCAACCCCGGTCGAATCCACGACAAGATCGGCGGCATACCTTTCGCTGCTTGCCGACACGCCTTTGACTGCGCCGTCTTCCACAATGGCTCCTTCCGCATTGATTCCGAAGCAAAGCTTCGCGCCCGCCCGTTCGCATGCCGCCGCCAACATTGCGTTCAATGCCGGGCGCGGCACCGAGATATCCGATTCCTCGAGGCTTTCATACATCCGCCTGATATCACCCGAGGGAGAGACGAAGCTCCAATTTTTCTTCGGAAAGCACCCTTCCGGCACATCGAGCCCCGCACGTGAAAACGCCGTCCTCGAGACGTCGTCATGCCACGGATACCTCATTGCCTGTATGGTCGCCGCCCTTTCGAAAACACTTACGTCGTGTCCCGCCGCGGCGGCATTTGCCGCAAATCTCAACCCGCCTATACCTGCGCCGACTACAATAATTTTCATGCTTTTTTCTCCAAACGGTATATATCGATTGTACCACACCCGCACGCGACAGGCAATACGGAGAAAAATTTTTCTATACATGACTGAAAGCGTTTTTACTTCCCCGTTCCGACCGCCGCTGCGCTTTTTGGCAGCCGATTCATTTTTTTAAATTTTTAGTTTAGGTACCTTTTTTAAATGATTCCGGTGCCCGTTTAAAGCTTTTCGAGTGCAACAATGTCCGAAAACGGGATAGAGAAATTCTTCGTCACGAGTCTGAGCGACACGGTGTCTATCCTGCACAGCGCGTCTTCGAGCACAATGTAGCGCCCCTCATGCCAGCGCGTAACGCGCACCGAATCGCCCCGCTCCAACGAGGTCATGACGTTGTTGATGAGGAGTTCATTCTCCTCCGTCAGCTCCTTTTTCGCTTGCCTTTCGTGTTCGGCTTCCTTGCGTTTCAACGCCTCTCTTAACCCCGTCAACGCATCAAACGGAGCAAATTGTTTGGCACGATCTTCCCTATTCACCGCTTGCATGACCCCCTATAAGTTTATTGCGTTCCAATTGCGTAGCGCCCTCTTGGAGGTCGGTCGCGGTAAACAACGAATTTTTGCCGTATTTCGTTTGAATTTCCAGCGTCGTCCGACCCAGCCGCTTCAATTTATCGACTTCATCCGGGTCGGTGAAGAAGTCATATCCCTCCGCCGCCTCATCCGAGAGGCTGTCGAAAGATACCGACAAGCGGCGAATCGGCACTCCGCGAATGGTCGTTTTTTGGTATATTTTCATCACATATGGCAAAATATATTCGAAAACAGCCGTAGCATTCGGAAGCTTCATCGAGCCGCCGGTCGGCTCATGCGCCGACGAGGAGTAGCCTACTCCTACAAAAATCCGCCGCGTGATCAACTTCCGTTTCATCAGCTCCAACGCTGCGGCGCGCGTCATTTCCTCCAGCACCACCGCCGCTTTTTCGGTGCCGTAATCCTCAAAAAGTATCTGTGAGGAAGAGACCGATCGGCTCTTCGGCGAATAATTTTTGATGTCCTTCATGGTACACGGTTCTCTGCCGAAAGCGTGATCTATCATCAATTCGGCGTTCACTCCGAACTCTTTGTAGAGCACTCTTTCGGGACACTCCGCAATTCCGCGCATGGTGCAGATGCCGAACTTCCCCAGCCGCTTCACCGTACCGCGCGCTATTCCCCAAAAATCCGTCAGAGGCTCGTGATCCCATAGCGTACGACGGAAACTTTCTTCGTCAAGTTCCCCTATTCTGTCGGGAGAGCGCTTCGCGGTGATGTCGAGCGCCACTTTCGCAAGATACAGATTGCTGCCGATCCCTGCGGTAGCCGGCACTCCCACCTTGGAGGCTATCTCCTCTATCAGCATCCTTGCAAAACCGCGCGGCGTCTTGCCGTATAAAGGAAGATATTCCGTAACATCGAGAAAGCTTTCGTCGATCGAATAAACATAAATATCCTCTTTCGAAAGGAAATTAAGATAGAGTGAGTAAATTTCCGCCGCATAATCGATATATTTTTGCATCCTTGGCGGAGCGACGATATATTTCAATCCCTTCGGTATCTCGAACAACCGGCACCTGTTTTTGACTCCGGACGATTTCAGCTTCGGCGACACCGCAAGACAGATGGTGCCCTTGCCGCGGCTCTCGTCCGCCACGACCAACGCAGCCTCCATCGGATTCAGTCCCCTTTCCACACACTCCACGGAAGCGTAGAAGGACTTCATGTCTATACACATATAAGTTCTGCCCATATTACCTCCCGTTTTACATCCTTCTCCCGGCCTATGGTATTCTGCGTTTTACGCATTTCCCGCGCCCGATTCGCTGCCGGAAGCTTCCGCCGTTTTGTCCCCGCTTCCGTCGCTGCCCCGCTTCGCACTTCCGCCGCGCCGTTTCAGGTTCCTTCCGCTCCGCCTGAAGCAAGCGCACCCGCGCAACTTCCTTCCGCAATTTTACCGTTTTATTGGCAAAATCGAACATTCCTGCCGCATTCAGCAACATAAATTTGCGAACATTTGTTCGCGTTTTGGGAGTATATTGTAGCACCGCGTTTTATAAAAGTCAATACAAAAATGCAATTTCCAAAATTCGCCACTCGTCTCGGCGCATTTTGCTGCACTTTGAAAAGCACGAGGTAGCCGCGGCAAGTATCCACAATGCGTTTTTACCTCATATAGATAGCGCTGCAGCAATATTTAATGGAATTTTTCTTTTGCACATGAATGATTAAAAGTGTGCTACGCCCACGATTCGAGGCATTTTTCGTTAAATTTCGGATTTTAAACAAATAACGCAATGGAGTAAAATGCGCTTTACCGAAGTCTTTCCGACTCTTACGGCTCGAAACCGGGCAACATTTATAGACATTTTACCCGGATACATACTTTAATTCTTTTTGAAAAGCACAACTGACTTCACGCCTGTCTCATTCCCGATACCACCCTCCCGCAATACAAAGGAGGGGCTGCCCGCCGCCCTTCGCAGCATGACGGGGTGCGCCAATTGTTGCGGCAGGAAGGCTCAAGCGTGACGTTTGCAAAAAAACGGAGCGACGCCCGCAGGCGTGAGCGGATTTAAGTACGATTTACCGATAAAATACCGAGCATAGGCGGAATTTTCCTGCCCCAAGCCGAAAATGTTGTTCTTTTCGAAATCTTTATACATAAAGCCCTCGCATTGATCATTATTCGGATAACAGCTCTTTGGAGCAGTTAAGCGCGTTGAAAAGGCGCGGGACGCCCATATACGGCATGGCGTGGACGAGCGCACAGACGACTTCTTCCTTCGTACTGCCCGTTTTCAAAGCGCCTTCGACGTGGGAACGCACCTGCACTTCTGCTCCGCCCATCGCCGCCAGCAGGACGACGGTCAACAGCTCGCGCGTCTTTTTGTCCAACCCTTTCCGCGTCATGAAGTCGGAAAAGCACAGCTCGGTCAAAAAGCGCGGCACAGCTTCGGAAAATTCCCCGGGCAGCCATGTGTAGCGGTCTTTTATTTCATCTCCGTACACGGGTTTTTGCAGGGCAAGACCCCTTTCAAAGCGCTCTTGTTCCGTCACCGTCTCGCCGCTTTCGAGGGGAAGGACAATGCCGTTTGAAACAAGCACCTCATCCATCGCGGCAATGGCGTTAAGCGTCTTCGGAAAACCGATGAACGGCGCGCATTGATAGATTGTTTCGCGGATATCCGCGGGCGCAATGCCTATATTCAGACACGCGCCGACGTGCGCTTTTAATTGCGGCAGCGTCTGGTTGACGGTCAGCACGGTGACGGTGACAAGTTCGCGCATTCTGTCGTCGAGCGAACCCGTATAGCTCACTTCACCGAAGATAAACCGCTGCAAAATGCGCATGAATTCGGGATCGTTCCCCTCGTTTTGCGTCGGTTTTCCGCCGAAGAGTTTTTCAAATTTTTCTTGACAATTTTGAATCCTGTCCATAGATTCCTCCGTCACGATTTCAAAGACGCGATATAAGCGTTCAGCTCGCTCTGCGGTATGGCGGCGTTCAGTCTCCTGCACGGTTTCCATTTGGTCTCGGCTGAACAACATTGATGCAGAACTTCGTCCGTTCTGCCGACGCCGCTGCCGCCGGAAGTGCAGAACGGTATGACCGTTTTGCCCGAAAAATCGTAACTTTCCAGAAAGGTCTGAATGATGCGCGGAGCAATGCCCCACCAAATGGGAAAACCGACAAACACCGTGTTGTATTCCTCCATATCGATTTTCCCCGCAACGGCGGGACGGCAGGATTTGTCATCCATCTCTCGCGAAGAACGGCTGGATTTATCCATCCAGTTCAGATCTTTTGCCGTATACGGCTGCACGGGTTTGATTTCATAAAGATCTGCTCCCGCAGCCTGAGCCAAATTGTGCGCAACGCGCGCGGAAACGCCGCTGCATGAAAAATATGCCACAAGTTTTTTAGCCATATCGTCCTCCTTTTCGTTTTTATACGAGATTCTTTCCAAGTTCATACGCCTGCTGCATATAGCGGGAATTCTCCGTCATGGACGGCGTACCGCAGCCCCTGCCCGAGACCGCTCCCATATCGCGGAGATTAAGGTAGCGTACGAGCGTTTTGTAGTGACTTTCAAGCGCGTCGAACGTCCAATCGTCTGCGTTCCACGCCGCAGAAATAATTGCCGACTTCATGTGCTTTCTCTGAATGGATGAGTTGAAGGCACAAAAGCGGTCGATCAGCGTTTTCAGTTGGGCGCTCACTCCGTAATAGTAGAGCGGCGTCACAAACACCATCATATCGGCGGCAAGAATGGCGGCACGAAACTTTTCCGTATCGTCTTTCTGCACGCAGGGACCTTCGTACCCGCAATGTATGCATCCTGTGCAGGGGTGAATATCGGCGTGCGCTGCGTCGAGAACTTCCACGGAGTGCCCCGCTTCGACAGCGCCCCGCATGAAAGCCTTCGCCAACATATTCGACGAGCCGAACTTATTCGGGCTGCCTTCCAAAACAACGATCCTCATGCAATACCTCGCGCTTTCTTTTTCGCATAAATTATACATCGCGCGCATGACAATGTAAAATACTTATTTTTTATTGCGCATCATAACTTAAAAACATACAACGAAACTCTCATCATAAAACCAACAAATCCGCCACATTACCCGAGACCCCAAAATGAATAGAAGGGTTGCAGATTTCGTTTTTTCAAATGTGAAGACGAGGGAGTTTACCTACGTAAATGACCGAAGTCTGAATCATGCAGAAAAAGCGGAAGATGCGCCCTTATATTCATTTTGGAGATGCGCCCTTATTTTTATTTTGGGAGGGAGTTTACCAAGACAGGTAAATGACCGCCGCAAAACAATGTAGACAAACGTTGGCGAGGGAACCAAACCGAGAAGAAGGGTTGCAGAATAAAAAAATCACAACACCGCCAAATTATCCGAGACCCCAAAATGAATAGCAGCACTATCAACATAAATACTATCAACACCGCCAAATTATCCGAGACCCCAAAATGAATAGAAGGGTTGCAGATTTCGTTTTTTCAAATGTGAAGACGAGGGAGTT
>CALVTP010000033.1 GCA_944362765.1 uncultured Clostridia bacterium
TCTCTTCCTTCTCTTCGGTATTATAAGAGTTGGCTCCAAAACGGACAGTCGCTTCGCTCCTGTCCTGCTACGCGGGTATAAATAATTTTCCTTTGCCCATCTAATCTCACCTTATGAAAAAAAGTCCGTACGGGGTACGAACTTTCTTTAATAAGTTTAGTTTAAGCGAGTTGTATCGATTGCCTTACTTTAAAAGGGGCAAAGGAAAATTATTTAAAAGATTCTTCGATGGCAACCGCACATGCTACGGTCGCGCCGACCATCGGGTTGTTGCCCATTCCGATAAGTCCCATCATCTCTACGTGCGCGGGAACAGAGCTCGATCCTGCAAATTGCGCATCGGAGTGCATCCTTCCCATCGTGTCGGTCATGCCGTAGGACGCGGGTCCCGCAGCCATGTTATCGGGGTGGAGAGTTCTGCCGGTGCCGCCGCCCGATGCTACCGAGAAGTAGGTCTTGCCGTGTTCCAGGCACCATTTTTTATAGGTGCCGCTGACGGGATGTTGGAAACGGGTGGGGTTGGTGGAGTTACCGGTGATACCGACATCCACGCCCTCTTTCGCCATGATCGCGACGCCTTCGTTGACGTCGTCGGCACCGTAGCAACGCACCTTGGCTTTCTCGCCGGTGGAGTACGCCTTCTCCCTGACGATGGTCAATTCGTCGGTGTATTGGTCGTATTTGGTCTCGACATAGGTGAAGCCGTTGATACGGCTGATGATATAAGCGGCGTCCTTTCCGAGCCCGTTAAGGATAACTCTTAAAGGCTCCTTCCTGACCTTGTTGGCGGAACGGGCTATACCGATAGCGCCTTCTGCGGCGGCAAAGGATTCGTGTCCCGCGACGAAAGCGAAACACTTGGTTTCCTCTCTCAAAAGTTTCGCAGCGAGGTTTCCGTGTCCCAAACCGACCTTTCTGGTATCCGCAACGGAGCCGGGCACGCAAAATGCCTGCAAGCCTTCGCCAATAGCTTCGGCAGCGTCGGCAGCCTTAGCGGCGCCTTTTTTGATGGCGTTGGCGCAGCCCAGGGTGTATGCCCAGACGGCGTTATCGAAAGCTATGGGCTGAACACCCTTGACTATAGCTTCGACGTCGATACCTTTGTCTAGGCAGATTTGGCGCGCTTCTTCCAAGTCCTTGATGCCTTTGGAGGCGAGAAACGCGTTGATTTTTTCTATTCTTCTGTCATATCCTTCAAATCTTACAGCCATGGTTCATCCTCCTATTCCACTCTCGGGTTGATCTTTTTGACCGCCTCGTTGAATCTGCCGTAGGTGCCGGTGCACTTTTTGAGCGCTTCGGCGGGTTCTACGCCCTTTACGGTTATCTGTTCAAGCATCTGACCGACGCGGATGAACTCGTAACCGATGACTTCGTTGTCCTCGTCGAGTCCTATGCGGGTGACGTAGCCTTCCGCCATTTCAAGGTATCTGACGCCCTTGACTTTGGTGGAATACATGGTGCCTACCTGGCTCCTGAGCCCCTTGCCGAGGTCTTCGAGCCCGGCACCTATCGCCAAGCCGTCGTCGCTGAACGCCGATTGGCTTCTGCCGTAAACGATTTGCAGGAAAAGTTCGCGCATGGCGGTATTGATGGCGTCGCAGACAAGGTCGGTATTCAACGCTTCGAGAATGGTCTTGCCGGGCAAAATCTCGGCAGCCATCGCGGCGGAGTGGGTCATTCCGGAGCAGCCCAACGTCTCCACGAGCGCTTCCTCGATGACGCCGTTTTTGATATTCAGCGTCAGTTTGCATGCGCCCTGTTGCGGTGCGCACCAGCCTACGCCGTGCGTCAAGCCGCTGATGTCGCCTATCTGAGTCGCTTTAACCCATTTCCCCTCTTCCGGAATGGGCGCGGGTCCGTGATGCGGTCCTTTGGCGACGCATACCATTTTGTCTACTTCATGAGTATATTGCATGGTTACCTCCGTTTATTGTGTAAGCCGTTGTGAATGGCGGTTTTTTAAAGTTTTTTGATGAGTTTCAGGTCTATACGCTGTTTTTCGTCGATCTTTATGATCTTGACAAGCACTTTATCGCCGACATTGACGACGTCGGTCACCTTCTCCACCCTCTTTTTGGAGAGTTTGGAGATGTGGATCATGCCGTCTTTCGTCGCCGTAAGTCTGACGGAAGCGCCGAATTGACCCTTGTCGTTTTCCATGATTTTGATAACTTCGCCTTCGAACTCTTCGCCGACTTCGTACTCACGGACGATGTCCTCGATGATGGCTTTGGCGCGGGCGATGGAATCGACGTCGCTGGACGCTATGCATACGGTGCCGTCGTCGTTGATATCTATCTTGACGCCGGTCTCGTCGATAATCTTGTTGATGGTCTTTCCGCCGGAACCGATGACGTCGCGGATCTTGTCGGGATCGATGTTGAAGGTGACTATCTTCGGAGCGTACTTCGAAAGTTCCTTCCTGGGTTCGGGCAGCACTTCGAGCATCTTATTCAATATGAACAGCCTGCCTACGCGCGCCTGTTCCAACGCACGCGTCAGAATTTCACGGTTGATGCCCTTTATCTTGATGTCCATCTGGATGGCGGTGATACCGTCCTTGGTTCCCGCGACTTTGAAGTCCATGTCGCCGAAGAAGTCCTCTATACCCTGGATGTCTGTGAGGATATGGAGCTTATTGTTGACGTCGTCTTTTATAAGTCCCATAGCAACACCTGCCACGGGAGCCTTTATCGGCACGCCTGCGTCCATCAGCGCCAGCGTCGAACCGCACACCGAAGCCTGCGAAGTCGAGCCGTTGGAGCTTATAACTTCGGAAACAGTCCTTATCGCATAGGGGAACCAGTCTTCTGCGGGCAGCACCGGCTCCAACGCGCGTTCGGCAAGAGCTCCGTGTCCGATTTCGCGCCTTCCGGGGCTCCTCAAAGGTTTGGCTTCTCCCGTAGAGTATCCGGGCATATTGTATTGGTGCATATAACGTTTGAAGACGTCGTCGTCCAAGCCTTCGAGCTTTTGCGCCTCGGAAATGGGTCCGAGGGTCGCCGTCGTCAATACCTGCGTTTGTCCGCGGGTGAATACCGCCGAACCGTGCACTCTCGGCAGCAAGCCGACTTCGCACCATATCGGGCGGATATCTGTAAGAGTTCTGCCGTCGGGACGCACACCCCTGTCGGCTATCATGGCGCGGACGCACTCCTTCTTCATGGCGTAAAGGATGTCGTCGATATCACGTTTGTTGTCGGGATATATCTCGGCAAAGTGTTCCATGATATCTTTTGTTATCTCCTCTTCGCGCTCCTCACGTACGTTGCGGTCGAAGGTGTCGAACATATAGTCTATCTTGTCCTTCGCATAAGCTTTGACGTCGCGCTCGATGTCCTCCGGCGCGTGATAGAGCTCGATTTGCTTTTTGGGCTTGCCGCATGCGGCTTGGATCTCTTCTATCCACGCCACTATCTTCTTGATTTCCTCGTGCCCGAAGAGAATGGCGTTCAGCATCTCCTCCTCGGTGAGCTCGTTGGCGCCCGCTTCCACCATCATTATGGCGTCCTTCGTTCCGGAAAGCGCCAGGTTCAGACGGGAGCGCTCGCGCTGCTCGGAATCGGGGTTAATAATGTACTCGCCGTCGACGTAACCCACCATTACCGATCCCGTCGGTCCGTTGAACGGAATGTCCGAAACCGATAACGCAATGCTGGAACCCAGCATACCGTACACTTCGGGCGGAATGTTGGTATCTACCGAAAGTGCCGTGGCAATGACAGACACGTCGTTATAAAGTCCCTTCGGGAAAAGGGGACGAATGGGTCTGTCGATAAGTCTCGAAGTCAGAATGGCTTTGTCCGAGGGGCGCCCTTCGCGCTTTTTAAAGCCGCCGGGGATCTTGCCGACCGCGTACATCTTCTCCTCGAAATCGACTCCCAAGGGGAAGTAATCCATCCCCTCTCTCGGCGCCTTGCTCATGGTGACATTGGTCAGCACCACCGTGTCTCCGCAGCGAATCAATACTTCGCCGTTGGAGTGCGAGCAGTACCCGCCTATCTCCGCGCTGACTTCGCGCCCGCCGATAGTCGTTACGAATACTTTGCTTTCTTTCATTTTGCCTCCTGTCCCCGCCCATGGGGACTTAAATATATTTTTCCGTTTATTTGGTTTTCATGTTTTCGGTCGGAACTTCCGCTCTCCCCACCGAAGCGCCCCGCGTATCGATATCCTGTACGTGAAGCTCTTCGGTCAATGCTTCCGGCTGTTGTTCAGCCGAAAAAAGGGGCGGCAACGCCACCCCCTTCCGGGTCATTATTTGCGGATACCGAGTTCGGCAATCAATTTTCTGTATTCTTCGATGTCGATTTCCATCAGATACCTTAAGAGGTTCTTTCTCTGACCGACCAGTTTCAGAAGTCCCCTTCTGCTGTGGTGATCCTTCTTGTGGACGGAAAGGTGAGCGTTAAGCTCCTCAATCCTCTTGGTCAGCAAGGCAATCTGAACTGCCGCAGAGCCGGTGTCGGCTTCGTTTTTGCCGAATTTGGCGACGATTTCTTTCTTTTGTTCCGCTGTAAGCATTGTTTCGGTACTCCTTTTTTAATGAGATTATACGCCTCGCTCCACGGCGAAAATCGTCTTCTCGTCGTAGCGCAAGGTATCGTGCCTAATTAATATAGCATATATAAAATTTAATTGTAAAGCAAAATCGACAACTTTTATCGGAATTTTTGACAAAAGGGAAGAGGCAATATTTTCGTTTATTTTCCCTCGTCCTCGGCGAAAGCACGGCGGATATACTCTTCTATCCCTTTGGCGTTTGCGGTGCGTTCTATCCGCCCTTCCTCGGGGAAGACGTACTTCGTCACCGCCCCCGCGCCCGCCGAAAGCACCGTCGTCGTCTCCTCCATATAGTCGACATTGTAGCGGTTGACGTATCCGGGAAGAGTGTAACCGACGTTTTCCAGACCGTCGGCGATGTTCTTCTGGCGATACATATAGTAAGGAAGATATCCGACGGAAAGCAACGTATCGATAGCAAAATCGCACATTTTTTTGACAGTTCCGTCCATTACGCGATTGTAATTATCCTTTAATGCCGAACCGCGTTTTAAAGAAAGCGAATGTACGGTAAGATTTTCGGGACGCAATTCGTAAGCCCTGACAAGCGACCATTCGAAGTCGGCGGGAGTTTCACCGGGAAGCCCCGCAATAAGATCGATATTGATTTGAAAACCGTAAGATTTGGCTATGGAATATGCGTCGTAAAAATCGGAGACGGTATGCCTTCTGCCAATCTTCAATAATGTTTCATCATGAAAAGTCTGCGGATTGACGGAAACTCTGGTGACACCGTTGTCTTTGAGGATCTTAAGCTTTTCCTTTGTCATCGTGTCGGGGCGCCCGCCTTCTACCGTATATTCGACGCCGAAATTGAGTTCCGCCGTGATGCGATCCAAAGACTCGGCGTCCAACGAGGTCGGAGTACCGCCACCGATATATACAGCCCCCGGGTAATACCCCTTAACAACCATCGTTCTTTTGATTTTTTTCAGCTCCGCGACGACAGCCTCGACATATTGAGGAATCAATTTTTTGACCCTCGGGTATTCGGCGGAAATGAACGAACAATAACTGCACCTCGACGGGCAGACGGGAATGTTGACATAGATGTCGGCGCGGCGAGGATCCTTTTTGACGTATCCGTTCTGCGTTTCGACAACCTTTTCAATCAGCGACGCGCGTTTTTCATCAACAAAATAATCATTGATTAAATGAGCTTTTATGTTGCTGTAGCTACCGATTGAACGATAATATACCGCAGTCGGCCTTACACCGGTCAGACAGCCGTAAGGAAGATCCGTCCCGGTTAATCGGTTGCAGTAGATATATAATTGCTGCTTTACCCACGCCTTTGCCTTGCGTTTATAATCTTCGGTATCTTTGGCTTCGAATTCGTCTTTATTTATGTTAAAATAAGCTTCGGTGTCGCCGTCTTCGATATAAAAGTCCAATTCGTCCCCTTTCTCCTCAACCTTTAATTCGAAGGGAGTTCCGGTATCCGTAATTACGATATGCGGCGAAAACGCCCGGACAACTTCCGGGACGTCATTCATATATGAAGGGAGATTCGATTTAAGCTTTATTTCAATCATCGAGGCAATAATTTCCGGGATTATATAAGGATTCGTATTTCAGTTCCGTCGCTTCATCGTGCCCGGGATATACGGTGATATTTTCGGCTCCCGGTAACGCAAAAAGTTTTTTCAAAGACTCGCTGAGTTCGCTTTTGCTGCCCAAAGGGAAGTCGTAGCGCCCGAAAGAGCCTTTAAAGAGGGTGTCGCCGGTGAAAATGGCGCCGTCGGTCAGGTAAGAGACCGAACCCGGACTGTGCCCGGGGGTATGGATGACTTCGAAGCTCAGATCCCCTACCTTTATCTTCTCTCCGCCTTTCAACAAGACGTCGGCGGAAGCGGAAACCGTATGAGATCCCAAGAAAAATCCGTCCGGGGCTCCGCCACGAAGCATCATCTCGTGATCGTTTTCATGAATATATACGGCAGCGCTCCCCTTCCATTTCCCAACTTCCATGATATGGTCAAAATGCCCGTGAGTCAATAAAATTTTTCCGATTTTCAAACCGTGTTCGGCTGCGTACTCGGTAATTTTTTTATAACCTCTGCCGCAGTCGATAAGCGCGGCTTCTCCCGTCTCCGAGTCGGAGACGAGATAGGAATTGACGCCCATAAAAGTGGGAAAATTGAATGTTTTTACTTCCAAAGCCATGTTCAGAGCGATTTTCTTATTGCTTCCAGAAACTCTATGCTTCCTACCTTTTCGGGAATTACCCCTTCTTTATCGAACAACGGCACAAGATCTCCTGTCATCGTACCCGATTCTATAACAGAGACGGTTGTCTTTTCCAGCCGTTCCGCAAAAGCTTGGAGCTCCTCGTTTCCGTCAAGTTCTCCGCGCTTTTTCAGCGCCCCCGTCCACGCAAATATTGTCGCGACGGAGTTTGTCGAAGTGGGTTCTCCTTTCAGATGCTTGTAGTAGTGGCGGGTGACGGTGCCGTGCGCCGCCTCGTACTCGTACTTGCCGTCCGGGGAGACCAATACCGAGGTCATCATCGCAAGCGAGCCGAAAGCCGTCGCAAGCATGTCGCTCATAACGTCGCCGTCGTAGTTTTTGCACGCCCAGATAAAGCCGCCTTTACTTCTCATCACGCGCGCAACGGCGTCGTCTATCAGCGTGTAGAAATATTCGATGCCCGCTTTTTCGAATTCTTTTTTATATTCTTTTTCGTAGATTTCGGCGAATATGTCCTTAAAGCGGTGGTCATAGGTCTTAGATATGGTGTCCTTTGTCGAAAACCATAGATCCTGCTTGGTCGAAAGAGCATAGTTGAAGCAGCTCCTCGAAAACCCTTCAATTGATTTATCAAGGTTATGTACTGCTTGAACGATTCCTGCGGAAGGGAGATCTTTTATCAATTTTTTCTCGCCATTCGGTAGCTCCAGATACACTTTTCCGCCTTCCGGAAGATAGGCTTCCACTCCGGAATAGACGTCGCCGTAAGCATGACGGGCAATGGTAATCGGCTTCACCCAATTCGGAACAAGCGGCTTTATACCGTTTACGAGGACGGGATGGCGGAATACCGTACCGTCCAAAGCCGCTCTTATGGTTCCGTTCGGGGACTTCCACATCTTTGTAAGTTTATATTCCTCGACGCGTTGGGCGTTCGGAGTTATTGTTGCGCACTTTACGCCGACGCCGTATTTTTTTATGGCTTCCGCGGCGGCGAGAGTGACCGCATCGGAGGTTCTTTCGCGCTCGATAAGTCCCAAGTCGTAATACTCGGTATTAAGCTCGATAAATGGCTCCAATAATATTTCCTTTATCGCTTTCCAAAGTACTCTTGTCATTTCGTCGCCGTCGATTTCGACGAGCGGCACGCTCATTTTTATTTTAGTCATATCAAAGTTCCCTTATGGAGTTATTTTTATATGTGGTGAATCGCACGATGTGACCGTTATCGGTAACGGGCTCCGAAGAGGAGACCTCTTCCCAATTTTCCTTTTCGTCGAGGTTCGGGAAGAAGACTTCCGCTCCGCCCGCTTCATCCACCTTCGTAACGAAAGCTTCCGAGCAATAATCTATCATCGATGAATAGAACATTGCTCCGCCGACGACAAAGATTTCCTCGGAAGGATATTTTTTCAGTTCTTCTTTGAGCGCTTCCAATGTCGGCACCACCTTGCAGTCATCCCTTGTGTAGACGTCGGTCAGCACAATGTTCGTGCGGTCTTTAAGCGGTTTGGAACCGGGAAACGACAACAGGGTATTCCCGCCCATCACTATAACTTTCCCGACCGTTTTTTCTTTGAAAAATTTCAGGTCGGCGGGAAGGTGAAAGAGCATTTCGTTACCTTTGCCTATTCCCCACTCTTTGTCAACGCAAACGATAGCTTTCATGTTAAATTGCCACCTCGATTTTCTGATCCAGCGGGTTAAAGAGATAATCTTCCAGCAAAAAGTCGTCTACGGTAAAATCGTAGAAGTCCTTTTTGTCGGGATTCATTACAAACCGCGGAGCGGGATGCTCCTCGCCTTCTATCATCTTTTTGACGATCGGGATATGCCTGTCGTAGATGTGCGCGTCGGCAATTACGTGGACGAACTCGCCGGCTTCCAGCCCCGCGACTCTCGCCATCATATGCTGGAGTACGGCGTATTGCACGACGTTCCAGTTGTTGGCGGTCAGCATGTCCTGTGAACGCTGGTTTAAAATGCAATTCAGAGTGTTGCCTGAAACATTGAACGTAACGGAGTAGGCGCAGGGATAAAGATTCATTTCGTTCAGGTCGGCGTGGACGTAAATATTAGTCATGATACGCCGCGACTGAGGGTTGTTTTTGAGGTCGTAAATAACTCTGTCGACCTGGTCGAACTCTCCTTCCCTGTAGCGGTGTTTAACTCCCAGCTGATATCCGTAAGCCTTACCGATGGAACCCGTTTCGTCCGCCCAGGAATCCCAAATATGCGATTTTAAGTCGTGGACGTTATTCGATTTTTTCTGCCAGATCCATAAAAGTTCATCAATCGCGGACTTGAAAGCCGTCCTGCGAAGAGTCATTATCGGAAACTCTTTCCTGAGGTCGTAGCGGTTGACCAGGCAGAATTTTTTGACAGTATGGGCGGGTGTTCCGTCTGCCCAATGCGGTCTCACAGCCAATTCGGAGTCGGAATATCCGTGCTCCAGAATATCCTTTACGTTACTTACAAAAACTTTATCGGCAAAACTCATGTTTCGATTATACCACGCCCGCCACTCTTTGAAAAGGATTTTACGAAATTTCCCTTCGCTTAAGCTCTCTCTTTCCGTCATACCCTTCCCGCCGCTTAAAATCCGCATCGGATCCGGGACGATTTAACGTTTATCGGATGGGGTGTGCGTTGTCACACCGTTTTTGGAATCGGTTTATAAGAATCCCGCACAAAATACCTCGCGTTTTCGTCACGGAGTCACTTTTCCTCGGCATTCAAAAGATTGACGGGACTGACTCCCGATGAATACCGGAAAGGTGAAGTCTGACGCCGTTATCGACATCGCCGTTTTTAAAGCAGTCTTACTCCTTCGGATATCGGTTCAATAAATGTTTACAACGGGCGGGCTTTGTGATATACTTATAGACATGAATCCCATTTACAGCAAATATAAAGAGAGATTTATTCAGATAAGCGGCAACAACCGCAGCATATTCGTAAAAGCAATCGTCAAAAAGTACAACTTCGATATCGGCGCGATAATGGAAAACCGCTCCGACACCGACGACTTCACGGACTTTTTGTGGCACGGAAGAAGGAGTTTTTCGCTCCTTAACGACAAAGTCGTGCAGAAGATGCTGAAACAGGCGGCAAAGACCGACTCCGTAAACGAAATCGGAGAAAGGCTGAGCGGCGAAGAGGAGGCGCTCGCCTCCGACGTCGTCGAGGTCAGGAAAAAGCGGGGACCGAAACCGCTTACCCCGCTTCAAAAAATTGTTACGGGTCAGCTGAACAACCTCAGATATTTAAAGCGCGAAGTCGAGGAAATGGAAAAGGAGACCGGTTTATACGACCTTTACATCGGTTTCCCGTTCGTCATCGGACAATTGACAGACGACATTCAATTGCGTGCTCCACTGCTTTTGTTTCCCGCCCATATCCACATCGAAAAGGACGAGGCGACGCTGACGCTGACCCCCGGGCAGCCCGTCATGCTGAACAAGGCTTTCATACTGGCTTACGCCAAGGAGCACAACATTCCCACCGACAAACTCATTCAGGAATTCGATCCGCAGGCGGACGACACCTTCAAAAATCCCTACGACGTCGTAGATTACCTGAACGCCAACGGCTTTAAACTGCGCTCGACAAAGAGAAAAAGTTTGCAGGCTTTCGACGCGGGGTATCTCCCTTCGGACATGCCGGAGGTCAAAAACTTCGCCGTCATCGGAAAATTCCCGCTTGCGAACGCCATATACAACGACTATCTGGCGCTTGAAAAGGACAATCTCACGACGCCCGCAATAGACGCACTTCTTTCTCCGAAAAAGACGAGGCGGGAATTGAAGCTCGACGAAAAGCGGAAAGCAAAGGAAGCTAAACGCAAAAAACGCGACCGCGAGCTCCAGAACCCCACCTTCTACCCGATAAACGCCCTCGACTACGCCCAGGAAAACGCCTTGCAGGAAATCACCAAGCAGGACAATATCGTTATCTACGGTCCTCCCGGGACGGGTAAATCGCAGACCATCGTCAATATCATCTCCGATGCCCTTTGCAAAGGCAAGCGCGTACTGGTCGTCAGTCAGAAGCGTGCGGCGCTCGACGTCGTCTTTTCAAGACTCGGGAAGCTGAACTCCAAAGCGGTATTGATACCCGACCCCGAAAAAGACAAATTGGCGTTTTTCGACAGATTGAGAACGATGCACGCCGCGGCGTACGCCTCGGGCTACGCCGAGGAACAGGCGTATTATAAAAAAGTGGAGTTCGACATCAGAAAGGAAGTCGACACTCTTCAATCGATTTCCGACGCCCTCTTTACCAAGACGGACTTCGGGCTGACGTTGCAGGAAATGTACGCCGGTTCGTACAATATAGGAAAGGATTCAAAGGATTATAAATTATATAACAAATTATTGAAAACTCCTATTGCGGGAAGGAACTACCCGGAACTGAAAGAGGACTTAAGGCTTATCCGTGACAAAAACCTTGCGCGGTTCTATCTGGAGCGCGCAGAACTTGTCAAAACCAATGAGATGGTCGAGCACGTCCTTCCCGAAATAGATATGCACAAATTGAAGGAAGCCAAGGCGTTTATCGACAAAATTTTGTCGAAGCCCATCGTCCCTTTCGATTCTGCAAAATACCCGTATTCGCGTTACCTGGTGGCGTTCTACCTTGAAAACGCCGCCACCGAAAGGCGGGATATCAAACGCGTCGCCAAGATGGTTGCAGGTTACGAGCACCCCGGCTCCCACCGCTTCCTTTCCGTCGCGGCGTTCCCGCTGTTCTGGCCGATCTACCCCTTTGTCAAACACTCCTTCTCCCGCAAAACGGAGGGGATAATGATAGACTTAAACGTCGCAAAGAGCATGCTCGACGAGCGGACGGAGGAATACAAACCGCTTTCGAAAGTGCTCGATAAGGAAGGTTACGCGCTTGCCGTCGGCGGACTGATAAACGGCAACTCCTACTTCCTGAAAAAGCTGTCGGACGCCCTCGATAACTACGTCAAGGTGCGCGACATGAACGCGGCGCTCAATCAATTAAACGCCTCAGTTAAGGATATTCTGGAGTTTGCGGCGCTGAATTCGGACGGCGACGCCGAGTCGATGACGGAAGTATTGAATAAGGTGCTCCCGATGAGGATCTATAAGGAGATAGTCTCCATGGACGCCGAAGTCGAAAGCTTCCTGTCGAAGACGGTCACCTTCGACTCTATGCGCAACCGCATTTTGCAGCTGAAAGCCGACCAGCGCGAGATCTCCGCAGCGCTTGCGATGAGTAAGTGCAACGAAGCATACGCCACATATTTCAAGGAAGCGCCCGACGCCAAGGACTTCCTCTACGACATACAAAAGCAGCGCGGTCTGCGCCCGTTAAGGCAGATGTTCGACTTTTTCGGGGAATACCTTCTGAGGCTCTTCCCCTGCTGGCTTCTCTCCCCCGAGGTGGTCAGCACCATCCTTCCGCTGAAGCGCGACCTGTTCGATCTCGTCGTCTTTGACGAAGCTTCGCAGATTTTCATCGAAAACGCACTTCCCGCCATGTACCGCGGCAGCAAAGTGGTGATAGCGGGAGACTCCAAGCAGCTCCGTCCGACTGCGGGATTTGTCAAAAAGTACTTCGGGAACGCCGAACAGAACGCCGGATTCGATCTTTCCACCCAGGCGGCTTTGGAAGTCGAAAGCCTTTTGGACTTGGCGACGGCAAGATACTATCCCGTCCACCTCACCTACCACTACAGAAGTAAATACGCCGAACTAATCGACTTTTCGAATGCGGCGTTCTACGAAAACAAGCTTCAGATAGCCCCCGACAACGAGAAAAACTTCTCCGAACCGCCCATCGAACGCATCAAAGTCAAGGGCTCCTGGCAAAACCGCCACAACCACGAGGAAGCCGTTGCCGTCGTCAGGCTTGTAAAGAACATTTTCAACCGCCGCGAGGAAAACGAAAGTATCGGAATCGTCACCTTCAACATGGAGCAGAAGGAGTATATCGAAGATATGCTCGACCTGGAAGCCGACAAATCACAACTTTTCCGCCGTCAGCTCTTCCAGGAAAGGAACCGCGTTGTCGACGGTGAAAACATCTCGCTGTTCGTCAAAAACCTCGAAAACGTACAGGGCGAAGAGAGAGATATCATCATTTTCAGCGTCGGATACGCAAGAAACGACTACGACAGAGTGGTGGCACAATTCGGTTCCCTTTCGATGGAAGGCGGCGAAAACCGCCTGAATGTCGCCGTCACCCGCGCCAAAAAGAAGGTCTACGTCGTCACCAGCATCGAGCCCGAGGAACTCGACAAGAACGAGACCACCAAAAACGCGGGACCGAAACTCCTCAAAAAATACCTTGCCTATGCAAGAGCGGTTTCGAACGGCGACACCGCCGAGGTCAAAGACATCCTTGCCACGATGCATCGCACAAAGGACGTCATCGACCCGATAGGAGCCTACGAACTGCAAATAAAAGAGCAGCTTGAAAAGTTGGGTTACGAAGTCGATATCAACCTCGGAAACACCGATTACAAGCTTTCTTTGGGTATATACGACAGAGAACTCGGAAGATATGTACTCGGAGTCGAGTGCGACTACCGCGCATTCCATTCAAGCCCCAGCGTCCTGGAACGCGACGTCTATCGCTTCAAGTTCCTGGAAAGCAAAGGCTGGGCGATCGTCCGCGTATGGTCGAGAGATTGGTGGCTGTCGAGGACTAAGGTCTTAAACGACCTTGTCACCGTCATCGAACGCCGCAAAGCCGTCATGCGCGACAAAATATTCATGAACAAATAGGAGAGACAAATATGATTCACTTTTTCTATGACGCAGACTCCGAAATGAGTCTTTCCGTAGCCGAAGAATTCGGTATCGCAGACAGAAAATACTTTATTAAAATGCCCTATTCCATTGCGGGCGAACTTAAATATTGCGACCTTCTGACGCCGGAAGTTTCAAAAGACTTCTTCGAAAAGGTGCGCGCGGGCGAGATGCCTTCGACTTCGGCATTGAACGCCGAAGAGTATAAAGAGATCTTCGAACCCGCTTTCAAAGAGGGCGGCGATATCCTTTACGTTTCGTTTTCATCGAAGATGAGCGCGACTTTCGAACATATGGAGCTTGCGGTAAAGGAACTGAAACAGAAATACCCTGCCGTGACTTTCACCAGGATCGATTCGAAAGCCATCAGTATGGGCGCCGGTCTTGCCGTAATAGCCGCGGCAAAAGCCATCAAAGCGGAAAAATCGGTCGCCGAAATCGTCAAAATCATGGACGAAATCGTGCCGCGCATCAACATAACCATCGTCGCAGACGACTTAAATTACTTGAAACGCGGCGGAAGACTGACGGCGATGAGTGCGCTGTTCGGCACCATCCTGCAAATAAAACCGATTATCAAGCTGACTACCGCGGGAACGCTTATCCCGGCCACCAAAGTGCCGGGAAGGAATAAGGCACTCCTTACGATGGTAAACGAAGTCGCCGACCGCGCCAGCGAAGCGGACGACCTGCCGATATTCATCATGCACGGCGACTGCCTGACGGAAGCCGAACGCGTCACCGAGAAGCTGAAATCGCTCCTCCCGAAAGCCGATATCCGGCTGATGGACGTAGGACCCGTCATCGGCACCCACTGCGGACCCGGTACGATAGGAATATGCTTTATAGACGGTCAGCGTCCCGAGCCTATAAAGGAGTAATTTTAATCGCTTTTGCGGTTATTTTATCTATTCTGATACCGATTTTTTCGGCATCTTGCAATGCCCGTACGCACATCCTTACAGGAAACGCTTTCGGCTCATACTACTCCGTGGAGTACATGGGAGATAACCGCGACGACGAATTAAGGGAGCTTATTTCTGCGTTGGACGAAGCGTTTGCCGTCAACGGAAGCGGAGATATCGCCTCGATAAACGCATCCCCCGTCGGAAAATCCGTCAAGGTGAATTCATACACCTTCCGGGCGCTGACGCTGGCGTTCGAAATAGGCTGCGCCTCCGATGAAGCTTTTACTCCCGCGGCTTACCCGCTTACTGAATTGTGGGCGTTTGCACCCGATAACTACATCGGCGCGGCAAACTCGATCCCTTCCGAAGAAAGCGTCGGACAAACTTTGAAAACAGTCGGAACGGAGCACTTCGCATTAGGAGACGAGCAGACGGTAACGAAGCTGACGGACGGCGCCGGGTTGGATCTCGGAGGAATCGGAAAAGGCTTTGCCGCGGACGAAGTTTCCGAGCTTCTGGGAGAGGATCTTCTGGTCGCGGATTTTGGCGCCACGTTCAGGGTGACCGCACCCGTAAAAATATCTATTCAGAACCCGAGAGGGAGTAATTTGGTAGCTGAAGCTACTGTTTCATACTCTTCCGTTGCCACCTCGGGAGACTATCAGCGCTTCTACGTTGTTGACGGAGTGCGCTACAACCACATCATGGGGCGCGACGGTTACCCGGCGGGACACTTCTCGGAAGATCCCGTCATTTCCGCGACGGTCACTTCCCCTTCCGCCGCCCTTTCGGACGCCCTGTCCACCGCGGCTATGGTTTTAGGAAATTCCGACGAGCTTTCCCGGCTTTTGGAAAAATACGACGCAAGCTGCGTCCTATTTACGGAGACGGAGCGCTTTACCGTCGGGAATACTCCGTTCGAATTTATCCCGCAAAAATAATGCGCTCACTCCGCTCCGAAAAAAACATACGGCATTATAAGAGTGCCCCTTACCTGGGGATATGGGATTTTTACGTGCTTTTGCTGATAATTTTCCTCTCGACTATAGCTTTAAAGTACTACCTTGCTCCCGAAGAAGGCAAATTTTGCACCGTCTATGTTGCGGGAGAGGAGGTTTTGGAGCTTCCGCTCTCCGTCGATACCAAGACGGAAATTCCGGGGACGCATGCGCTTTTGACAATTTCGGGGGGTGGAGCAAGTATTACCGAAAACGACTGCCCGAACAAAATCTGCATTAAGACGGGCTTCGTTTCGGACGCAGGTGGAGTGATAGTCTGTGCTCCGAATAAAATAGTCGTCCGCATTTCGGGAGAAAAGTCTTATGTGACGGGGGTACACGGATGAAAATTTCTTCGAAAAAGGTCGCCCTGACGGCACTCCTTACCGCAACCGCAATACTTTTAGGGGTAGTAGAAAGCCTCATTCCGCCTATATTCCCCGCGCTCCCGTTTTTAAGGTTGGGTCTTGGAAACGTCGCGGTTGGTTTTGCCGCAATAGCGCTCGGCTGCCCGTACGCTGTCTTGACGGCGCTTTTGAAGGGAGCACTTGTGGGACTTATAGCGGGAAACCCGATGATGATAATCTACTCGCTGGCGGGTGGAGTAACCTCGGCAATCGTAACGATTCTCCTTATTAATCTAAGGAAACTTTCTCTCCCGGTCATCGGAGTGCTTTCGGCGTGCGTTCACAACCTTATGCAGCTTTTTGTCGCCGCGGCAATGACCTCTACCGCGGAGGTATTCACGCTTGCACCCGTCTTTCTCGTCTTCGGAGCAGTTGCCGGTTTCGGCACCGGAACGGTGCAGTTTTTAGTTATCCGCGCTCTTCCCGAACGCTTTTTCAGCTTTTAAAAAAAGCCGGATTTCAAAACCGCTTTGAATTTTTATCCTTCCTTTTTGCTGTAAATTATATGCCTGATGCGGCAGCATTCAAAATCAAAACAAGATTAGTCATATTGCAAATAAAGGCCGTTTTCAAACTTTTCTCCGGAACTGTCAATACAGCATCATATCTCGATTTCTTACTCATATTGCCTTCAACGCTATTTGATTTGCGTTGTCGCATTTTTCTTAGGCTCTTTGGGCTTACTTCTTCGTGTCTTTCTCTCGGTTAAAGATGCTGCCGCCCTTTATCAGCTCTACGTTTTTATACATTTCTACGTAGTCGTAATTCGTGCCAAGTTCCCCGTTGATTATGTTTATCATTTTTATGCGTTGCCTTTTAGAATAAGTGTGAATATATAACCATTTTGTCCTACCATTTGATAAGGTAAATTCAAAATACGTATGAGGTACACTATTATACAGGGCTGCACTAAACTTCTTTAACGAGTTATAGCTGGACTTTATCACCCTTATCGCGGTTATATCCTTTATCTTGATGCTTAGTTTGAATTGCAGACGAGATGTGCGAGACACTACTCGATCACCTTCAGTTTTGATCTTACCGTCTTCAAAATCTATATGATATTCATTTGACGCACACAAACCCCAAAAGAATGCTACAAGTAATATCCCTATCAGCGTTATCATAAGCCAATCGGGAAGATACAGCCAACCTTTGGTATAACCGTCATTGCCATCCGTAGCTATCATGATAATATAATATACCATCATACCCACAGGAAATGAACCCCACACCACCCATGCAATAGTATGAGCAATACCTAATTGATAAAACCGTATCCGTTTCTTTTTCATATTATTCCTTCCAATATCGTAGTCAACGAATTACTCCGAATTTTTGTCGTTATGAATACTTTTTTCTTTCTTTTTTTTCTTACTGCGATCACGGTTAAAGATGCTGCCGCCCTTTATCAGCTCTCCGTTTTTATACATTTCTACGTAGTCGTAATTCGTGCCAAGTTCCCCGTTGATTATGTTTATCATTTTTATGCGCTGTTTTTTAGAATAAGTGTGAATATATAACCATTTTGTCCTACCATTTGATAAGGTAAATTCAAAATACGTAGCAGGAGCCTTATTATACAGGACTGAACTCGACTTCTTTAACGAGTTATAGTTGGACTTTATCACCCTTATCGCGGTTATATCCTTTATCTTGATGCTTAGTTTGAATTGCAGACGAAATTTTTTTGCCGTTAACCGTTCGCCGTCTGTTTTGATTATACCGTCTTCAAAATCTATATGATAAGCATATGACTCAACCAGAGCCCGAAAGAACATTACAAGGACTATCACTGCAAGCGTTATCATCAGCCAATCGGGGAGAAACAGCCGGTCTCTGTACATGTAACCGTCATCGCCGTCTGTAGCCAGCATAACAATGAAATATACCGCTATGCTCACATAACTCAAGCACAGCGCCAGCCATAGAATAGTGTAAGCAATACTTAACTGATAAAATCGTATCCGTTTCTTTTTCATATTATTCCTTCCAATATCGTAGTCAATGAATTACTCCGAACACATCTTCTAAAGCACATTAAGATTAACAATATTATCTCTTAATTCATTGTTCAAAACTACGAACCCCCTTGTATGTTTAAGCGCT
>CALVTP010000034.1 GCA_944362765.1 uncultured Clostridia bacterium
GCAAGATAACATCGTAAACAGTTTAGCACATACAAAATGGAATTGCAAATATCACATAGTGTTCGCTCCTAAATACAGACGAAAAGTATTTTTTGAAGAGAAAAGATTAGAGATACGAGAAATACTAAGGAAATTGTGCCAATGGAAAGGGGCGGAGATCATAGAGGGAGAAGTATGTCCGGATCATATACACATGTATGTAAGCATCCCGCCCAAAATGAGCGTTGCGGGATTCATGGGGTATTTGAAAGGGAAAAGTAGTTTGATGATATTCCAGAAATGGGGGAACATGAAATTTGCGTACCGCAATCGCGAATTTTGGTGTAAGGGATATTACGTAGATACCGTGGGTAAAAACGGACAGGCGATAAAGGAATACATAGCAAATCAGCTGAAGTATGATAAAGAAGCAGACCAATTAAGTATATTTGACCCACGGGACCCGTTTACGGGTAAGTAGGTAACAAATGCATGACTGGCAGGTCAATATAAGGGCACTTGTGCCCCGCCAGTAAAGATTAGGGTTATACCCGAAAATGAAAAACCACCCGCTAGGCGGGTGGATATTTATTGCGGTGTCAAACAGGTGCAGCAGGGGCTACTTACGGTTTTTCTTCTCCTGGCGGCGTTTGTCGTTGATGATATTCAGCGCCGCTTCGTCGATCAGCGTGATTCCTTCCGATTTAGCGATTTCTACCATCTGAGTCAGCGCAGCTTTCAGGAAAATTCTCGGGATTTTGACGAGTTTGCCGCACGCCTCGTCGGTGAAGGTAACCTCCGGATCGATACGTTTGGCGGCATAGATGACGGAGTTCACGTCGCCTTCTTTGGCTTGGATCTTTTCGGGGAAGGGGCGGCGGAAGCGCGACATCCAGAAATTGGTCGAATCGCGGTAGCCGTAGTCGACCGGTACTTTTGGGAACGCCGACGCTCTGACGCCGTTGATGATGGCGTCGGAGTACTTTTTCTTCATCAGGATCCTGTCGATTTTCAGGATGAAGTGGGCGCCGAAAGTGCTGGTAATTCCATTAAAGTTTCTGAAAGGTGGCTGATATCCGTCCAAAATGCCGGGCTTATCTTCGAAGGCGTTTTCGAGGGAGCTGTCCCATGTGCACTCGAATACCTGGAAGGACTCGTCGACGATCCCGGGACGGTCGGGAGAGAGATCGCTTTCGGAAAGGGTGAAAAGACAATCCTTCATTTTCTCTTCGGTGGTGTCTCCTGGGAAGCCGAGCCGCACCGCTTCGCGGAAGTAGCGTTTGTCGTCGGGAATGAAATTCAGCGCGCACTTATGCGTTCTTAGAAGGTTCTGGCAGGTGTTGGAGGAGTTTCTGCACTCCAAAATCATGGCGTAGTAGTCTTTCCCGGCAATATAGTAAGGAAAGCACAGCGAGTAGGAACCGAGGTTGGTCTGCCCCGATGGGCTGAGGGTTGAGACAAGCACGGTGGGCATCGGGAAAAACGCCGAAGTCTGATAGAAGTTGTCGACGATTCTGAGTGTTTCGAAGTTCTCCATATATAATACTCCTCTAAAATAATTCTGATGTTTAGGTATCCTGATTCCGTTATTAAGTGCCCCTAACACGGCTTTATTCGGAGCCTAAAATTTCGGAGTGCTTTAAAATAAAATCGTTTACACGCTTATAGTACTCTTCTCCCCCTTTGAATTCCGCCATGGCGTGTGCGCAATCGGGGACGATGTAGAGTTCCTTTTCCGTGGTGCAGGCGTCATAGACGCGGTACACCATTTCGGTGGGAACGAAGATGTCGCTGTCGCCGTGAATGAACAGGATGGGCGCTTTGGATTCTCTGACGGCGTCTATGGAATTTATGTCGTCCATGCCGTAGCCCGCTATCTTTTTCATCATCGTATCGATGATTTTCAAAGTCAGGCGGGGGACGAATCCGATCACCCGCCTCAATTGAAACTCAAACTCTTCCTTAACGGAAGTGTAGCCGCAGTCTTCGATTATGCCGCGGACGTTTTTGGGCAGGGCGAGGCAGGAGGCCTGCATCGCCGTGGCGCCGCCCATCGACACTCCGGAGATGAAAATTTCCCCGTCGGGTATCAGTTCATTGACGGCGTTCAGCCAAACAGGGACGTCGAAGCGATCCAAAACGCCGAACCCGATATATTTTCCCTCCGATTTTGCGTGGTGGCGGTGATTTACCAAAAGCACGTTATAGCCGCTTCTGAGGTACCCCAGCGCTCTGGAGCCGAAATCTCCGTAGCCCGACGAGCCGTAGCCGTGCAGACAGACGACGGTGACGCGGGAGGAGGCGGAATAGAATTGACCCGTAAGCCGTAAGCCGTCGCGGGTGGTGACGGTGATTTCCTCCGAGGGGAGCTTTTTTAAGACGGTGAGGTCCTGACCGAGCTTTTTAACCATTGCGGGAAAGTCGGGTCCCATCAGCGGGTTTGGTTTGGAGGTGTCGAAGGCGGGCGGTTTTACGATAAGAAGGTAAAAACCTATGTAGCAAGCGACAAGATACAGAGCCGCCAAAAAGAGTATTCCCCCTAAAACGGCGGGGATAACTATTGCCAAATTGACCGCTGAAATCATGATTTCCCATCCGAATTTATAATCTATTTGAATTATACCCGAAAAACAAGCCGCGGTCAAGACGCATAAACCAATATCTACGCTCCACCCGCCTGATATGATAATGGATATAATTAATAAGATAGATATTCTTAAATAAAGTAAAAAATGCGGCAAGTACTCTGACGAGATAACATACGAATTCGTAATCGGCATTAATAAATGACGCTTATTTACAGCCCCAAAAAAAGATAAAGCAAGTTCAAGTAACATTAAGAAAGTTCAAGTAAAATTAAGCAAGGTCGGACAAGATTTAACCGGTGCAAGTAAGATTTAGCAAAATCAAACAAGAAAAAAATAAATAAGATAAAGGAAGAAGGAAAAAGGAAGAAGGAAGGAGAAAAATAAAAATCAAGAATGTTGAAATTTACGGTTGACAAATGTCTGAGAATGTGATTTAATAGTAATAGTTACTGATAACACTAAAACTATGAGAAACACTACGCAAAGAGAATTGGTATATCGGATAGTGATGAACTCTTCGGATCACCCGACTGCCGACGCCGTCTACGAACGGGCGCGGAAGGTGATGCCGAGAATCAGTCTCGGAACGGTGTACAGAAATTTAAAACAGCTTTCCGAAGGGGGAAGAATCCGCGAGATCCGACTTGCCGGCGACGGCAACCGTTACGACAGGACTCTCGGGGTGCATGCGCACTTTCATTGCAGAGTGTGCGGCAAAGTGTCGGACGTCGAGACGGGCGCCATTCCGACTCCCGAGGGGATAGGGAAGCTGGAATCGACGGACGTAGTGTTCGGCGGGATCTGCGCCGAATGCCTTGACGCTCAAAGAGAATAAAACGAACAAACGGAGGAGAGATGAACGCGCTTATAAAACTCACTTACGGGCTCTATCTCGTGACGACTACGGGAGAAAAGGACAACGGCTGTATCGCAAATACGGCGGTGCAGCAGACCTCGACTCCGGAAACGGTGGCGCTGACTTTAAATAAAGGAAATTACACCACCTTCCTTGCCGCGAAATCCGGGGTAATGACGCTGAATATTCTCTCCACCCTGGCTCCGTTCGAGCTTTTTCGTTCCTTCGGAATGCGCTCGGGGCGTGACGCCGATAAGTTCGAAGGCGTAGAAACCTTTAGAACGGAAAACGGGTGTTTGGGTATCAAAAAATACTCGGTCGGATACCTGAATTTAAAGATAAAAGAGAGCAAGGATCTCGGCAGCCACATCTGGTTTTTGTGCGACGTAACCAAGAGCGAAGTCTTTCAGGGGGAACCGGTAAGTTACGCTTATTATCACTCGTTCATAAAGCCGAAGCCCGAGGCAAAACCCGCCTCAAACCAATATGTCTGTACCGTTTGCGGCTTCATCCGCGACGGGAAACCCGAAAGCGACTACATCTGCCCCGTCTGCAAGCACGGCGCCGAGGTATTCGAAAAAATAGTTGACGAAAAATCCACCGCCGAGGCGGAGAAAATCAATAAATCAAAAGGAGAACAAAATATGGCAAAATTTGTATGCAGCGTATGCGGTTATGTTTATGAAGGCGACGAAGCTCCCGCGCAGTGCCCCGTCTGCAAGGCTCCCCGCGAGAAGTTTGTAAAGCAGGAAGGCGAGATGAGCTGGGCAGCCGAGCACGTTGTCGGCGTAGCCGAGGGCGCTCCCGAGGACATCATAAAGGATCTCAGAATGAACTTTGAAGGCGAGTGCACCGAAGTGGGCATGTACCTTGCTATGGCAAGAGTGGCTCACCGCGAAGGGTATCCCGAAGTCGGGCTGTACTATGAAAAGGCGGCTTGGGAAGAGGCGGAACACGCAGCGAAGTTTGCGGAACTGTTGGGCGAAGTCATCTCCGATTCCACCAAAAAGAACCTTGAGATGAGGATAGAAGCCGAAAACGGCGCCACCGCCGGCAAGACCGACCTTGCAAAGCGCGCGAAGGCGTTGAACCTCGACGCCATCCACGACACCGTCCACGAGATGGCTCGCGACGAAGCCCGTCACGGCAAAGCCTTCCTCGGACTGTACAACCGCTATTTCAAAAAATAATTTCTAATAAATATATCCGTACATGAAAAAAGCGGCTGAAAAGCCGCTTTTTTCGAGGCGTTTTTGGACAAAAAAGTCGACACCGGATACAAAGATTTTTTCGGATAAAGCTTTTTCACGGTTACGGCGGAAAGGTATTTTCTTCGTAAAATAAGGACGATTTCTTTTAAGGATTTATGAAAGCACGCAATTTTTGTTGGCGTCGTCATCAATTCGGTGTATAATTAATATGATTTATATAGGGAGTTAGAAATGACCGACTGCGACGGCGACCCCGGAAGTCGACCTCGAACACAAACCGAATTTAACACATCAAAACGCATGACTGTGAACTGCCGCGAAGGTTTACGGTCGTGTTTTTTTGTATACAATCAAAACAAAAATTTAAAACGGAGGTATTTTTGACAATGGATGATTCTCACCCACGACCTTGGCATACAATGACCGAGGATGAGAGCCTGAACGCGCTGAACACTTCCGCCGAGGGGCTCAGCGACAAAGAGGCAGCCGCACGCCTGTTGAAGTACGGCAAAAACAGTTTGGGAGAAAGTAAACCGAAAAGTATTTTCAAAATAATTTTCGAACAGCTTTCCGACATCATGGTAATTATTCTGATGGTCGCGATGCTGTTTTCATTGGTAATGTACTTTATCGACGGCGAAGGGCTTGCGGAAGCCATAGTGATATTCGCGGTTATCACGTTGAACGCGACCGTCGGGGTAATACAGGAGAAAAAGGCGGCGGGCGCGCCGGAATCTTTAAAGAAAATGTCGTCGCCGAACGCAGTCGCGCTGAGAGAGGGCGAGGAGTCGGTGGTGCCGCTTATCGAAGTCGAAATCACCAAATTGATAATGCGGCTTCACCAAAAACGGAGACTTCGTGCATCCGCCCGATGAATGCTGTTTCAGCCCTCCCTTCACGGGGAGGGTTTTTTTGTTCGGCGGACAGTCGGAGCACCCGAAAAAAATCGGTAAAAGATAAAGAAGATGTTGCATGTTTCAAAAGTTTCATGCATAATTGAAGTATGAAAATATTAGAGATAGAGCATCTTTCAAAATCATACGGCGACGTCAGGGCGGTAAACGATATTTCCTTCCATATCGACGAAGGAGAGTTTTTTTCTTTCCTGGGAGTCAACGGAGCGGGAAAATCGACGACGATAAACATCATTACGACGGTGCTGCCGAAAGACTCCGGTAAAGTCGTCGTTTTCGGCGCCGACATCGACCGCGATCCGATGAAGGTGAGGGAAAAAATCGGTATAGTATTTCAAAACTCGGTATTGGACGGGCGGCTCAGCGTTTATGACAATCTTTCGTCGAGGGCGGCTCTGTACGGGTTTTACGGCGAGGATAAGAAGAAGCGCATCGCAAAAATTGCCGAGACGCTGGAACTGAGAGAGTTTCTGAAGCGCCCGTATTCCAAGCTCTCCGGAGGACAGCGCCGTCGCACCGACATTGCAAGGGCGCTTATCAATACGCCGGAGCTCCTTATTCTGGACGAGCCGACGACGGGACTCGACCCGCAGACCAGAAAGACGGTTTGGGCGGCAGTCGACCGTATCCGCCGCGAAACGGGGATGAGCGTCCTTTTGACCACTCACTACATGGAGGAATCCGCCGCCGCCGACAGAATAATAATAATCGATGAAGGGCGCCTTGTGGCGGAAGGAAGCCCGGTGGAGTTGAAAGACAGATATTCCTCCGACACAGTCAGACTCTTTGTCCCACGGAGCGACGCCGTGGATAACATACTTCTCGCTTCCGGCTGCGGATACACCTACGACAACAATTTTTATAAGATTTCCGTCGACGGCTCCCGCGAGGCGTTGGAGTTTTTGAACGCGCACCCCGAGTTTACCGCCGATTTCGAAGTGGTAAAAGGGGACATGGACGACGTATTTTTGAATGTCACCGGTAAAAAGCTGGAGGGAGGGAACTATGAAAGAGTTTAAGCGCGACCTGAATATCGCCGCTTCGCTTGCGCTCCGCGGCATTAAAATCTTTCTTGCCGACAGAATGGGGGTGTTCTTTTCACTGCTCGCCCCGATAATAATTCTGATGCTCTATGTATTGTTTCTCTCCGACGTACAGGCGGACGCTTTGGAAGCGATGCTCGCGGGAGTGCCGTACGACCCGGACATCGTTTCGGCAATAGTAGACGGCTGGATGATAGCGGGAGTGATGGCGGTTTCCTGCATAACGGTGACTTTCACCTCGCAGAACGTCCTCGTAAAAGACAGAGAGTCCGGGATAATCTCCGATATCCTGTCTGCCCCCGTCAAGCGCGGAGTCATTGCCGCTTCTTATATGATTTTCAATATCGCCGTCTCGGTGATGATTTGTCTTATAGTGCTGGCACTGGCGCTTGTGTATCTGGCGATAACGGGATGGTACCTTTCCGTAACGGACGTCTTCGCCGCCGTCGGAAATACGATATTGTCGATTATTTCGGTGTCGACATTGGCTACTCTCGCCTCCGTCACCTTTATAAAAACGGACGGGGCGCACTCGGGAATGGTAGGGATATTAAGCGCCGCGATAGGTTTTCTGATAGGAGCCTATATGCCCGTCACCACCTTCCCCGTCGCCATTCAATACATAACGCTGTTTATCCCCGGGACGTACTCGGCGGGAGTCTTCCGCTCGATATTCATGGAGGGAGCGATTTCCGAACTTGAGATTCCCGCCCTCCGCGACGCGGTGAAAGAGGCATACTCCGTCACAATAGACTTTTTCGGAACACCGATAGAGGTGGAGACGATAGCCGTGATATTAGCGGCATTCACGGCGCTGTGTGTTGTGGCTTACGCCGTCGTTCAATACATCCTTGTAAAGAGGAACAAGTTCTTTACGACAAAATAATCTTTTTTAATATTTATAGATATGGGTCTCCCGATTATCGGAAAGAGAATCCTAAACCTCAAAAAACGATACGCCCGCCATCGGCGGACGTATCTATGTAGGAATGCTTGTCCCGGACTATTTGCAGTCGTAGTCGGGTCCGCGGGTTCCTAAGCCGTTACCGCAGCAGCAGCAAAGGAGCAGGATTATAATGATTATCTCGCAGCAGCCTATGCCGTTACCGCAGCAGCCGCAAAGGAGCAGGATTATGATAATCCAGGAAATACAATCGCAGCCGCCTTGTCCGAAATTGAAACCGTTCACGCTTACACCTCCTTCGGTTTTTACTACTACACTCTATGAGCGGATTTAAAATTATGTGAAAGCGGCGGGAAGCGTCCGCCGCGCATTTTTCGGGAGGCGTTTTCTTCCTGTTATCCCGCTGCGCCCCGGGCATTCCTTCGGCGCGTCCCGTGTCCGGACATTTCACGCTATCGCACCTGATTCGGTTGACTTTTTTGCCGGTTTATGGTAATATGCCGCCATGAAGGTAAAGAATTTCTTCAACGGCTTCCTGCGTCAGGTTCCGAACATTCTGACTTTATACAGAATAGCCGCCGCAGTCGCGATAATGTTCCTTCCTGCCTACGGGACGGCATTTTACGTCGTATACGCTTTGGCGGGAGTTTCAGACTTTTTTGACGGAATAATCGCCAGAGCGTTGAAGTGCGGCGGTAGGTTCGGCGCAACTGCCGACACGATAGCCGATATCGCGCTGACGCTTGCGGGAACGCACGTCGTCGTTTCCAATATGGAGCCCGTCAATTACGGCGTCCTGGCGATAGTTTTGGTGATGTTTGTCTCCCGCGCCTTCGGTGCGGTGACGGCGCTGGTGCGTTTTAAAAAGTTTGCCATGCTGCATACGGTGTGGAACAAGATAGGACTTATCGCCTTCTTTCTGATTCCGTTCTTCTACGAATTGACTGCCGCCGTAGGCAGCGAGGAAATATTGATTTATACGATAACTTCCTTCTGTATACTCGGAGCCGTCGAAGAGGTCATTATACAAGCGATAATTCCCGAGTTTGACGAAAACGTGCTTTCCGTTGTTACGGTCATCGCACGCTTGAAGGGGAAAAAGAAAGCCGACTCTTCGGAAACCGTTGATGAGGAAAACTCCTCCGCAGAGCCGATCGAGGGAGACGCTCCGGACGGACGGATGGGCCTTTCCGAAGGGAGGGAAGAAGTCCCGCATGACGGGCAGAGCTGAGTTTCGTCTGAATTCTGTTTGGCGGGACCCCCCGCCTTTTTTTATACCTAAATATTACTTTTCTTTGATTGCGCGCGCGTATTGACAAAAGTCCCGAATTATGGATAATTAGAAGTGAACAGTTTAAAATTTCGGAGGAAAAATGGTAATAAGAGTGGAAGCGCCTTCGGGAGGGTACGACGTCACGATAGGCAAGGATCTGAAAATCGCACCGCTGATGAAGCTGGACGGGGCACAAAAAATCGCCGTCATTACAGACGACAACGTCCGCGCACTCTATTATGACCGTGTGGAGGCGGAGCTCGGACAAGCCGGCTATAAAGTCTGTTGCTGCACCGTCCCGCACGGAGAACAAAGTAAGTGCGGGGCAACGTTTTTGAATATTTTGGAGTTTTTGGCGGAGCGCTCCTTTACAAGGCGGGACGGAATTTTAGCCCTCGGCGGCGGAGTCGTCGGAGACCTTGCCGGATTTGTCGCGGCAAGCTATATGCGCGGGGTGCGATACGCCTCGGCGCCTACTACTCTGTTAAGCATGACCGACTCATCCGTAGGCGGCAAGACAGCCATTGACCTCAGGGCGGGGAAAAACCTTGCGGGCGCATTTTGGCAACCCACAGCTGTCATTATAGATACCGAAACTTTGAAAACATTGCCCGACGCCGAACTTAAAAACGGACTCGGCGAACTTATAAAATACGCCGTTATCGAAGGGGGTGAGATAGTTGAACTTCTCGAAAAAGGGTTCGCCGAAAACGCCGGAAAGATAATAGCTTCGGCGGTGGACATCAAACGTAAAATAGTGGAAGCCGACGAAAGAGAGGGCGGATTGAGGAGGATATTGAACTTCGGGCATACTCCCGCGCACGCGGCAGAAAAGCTTTCGGGGTACGCTATGCCGCACGGTATGGCGGTGGCGGCAGGAGTAAATCTGATGATGCGTGCGAGTGTGGCTTCTGCGGGTTGCCCGGTCAGGGACATGAAGCGCATAAAGGCGCTTTCGGAAAAGTATTCTCTGCCGACTTCGTTCGGTTACTCCCCGGAGGCGCTTGCGGCGGAAGCGTTCCACGACAAAAAAGCCGACGGCGGCGATGTCAATCTGGTGGTGGCGCGGAAGGTCGGGAAGACGGAGTGTGTAAAACTTCCGATAGAAAAACTTGCCGATTTTTATGCGGGAAAAGGAGAGAAATTATGAAAAAAGTGCTGGTAATAAACGGCGCAAACCTCAACATGCTCGGCATCCGTGAGCCGGAGCTTTACGGAAAATCCGACTACAAAGCGCTGAAAAAATATATAGAAGAGGAAGCGGCGTTTCTGGGGCTTACCGTCGAAGTGGCGCAGTCCAACCACGAGGGTGAAATTGTCGAGCTGATCCAAAGGGCGCTTGGCGTTTTCGACGGCATCATCATCAACGCGGGGGGCTACACGCATACGAGCGTAGTCATTCTGGACGCGTTGAAAGCGGTGGCTCTTCCCACCGTCGAGGTGCACCTCACGGACATCTACTCCCGCGACGAATTCAGGCGGTTCAGCTACATTTCGCTCTACGCCGAAAAGACCGTAGCGGGATTCGGGTTCGAGGGCTACAAGCGCGCGCTGGAATACTTAAAGGAGAAAATTTGAATGAAAAGAGGGGATCATCAGCGGAAAATACGCCCGAAATTACTCTACGACTTGTTGTTGAAAGAGACCGACGAGGAGCACGGAATCGCCACTAACGACATCATCCTGAAGCTTCGCGAGCAGGGAGTCTCCGTCGACCGCAAGACTTTGTATGAGGACATAAAATTGCTGAACGCCTACGGCTTCGAGGTGTTGCAGGAGCGCGGACGTACCAATTATTACTACGTCGTTGAAAGAAGTTTCGATACGGTAGAACTGAAAATTCTGATGGACGCCGTCGAAGCGGCGCGCTTCATCACCCCCAAGAAGACGGCGACGTTAAAAAAGAAGATAGTTGAGCTCGCGGCACGCTCGGGAGCAGAGCAGCTTTCGACCAATGACGTCAAATTCGACGTGGTAAAGCTGAAAAACGAAAATATTTTTTACAATATTGATACGCTGGACGCCTGTATCCGCGCCGACAAGAAGTGCTCCTTTTTATATTTCGATTACGATTTCGAGGGGCAGAGGAAGTATCGCAACAACTCCGAACCGTATGTCGTCAGCCCGCTGGCACTGCTGTTTTCGGACGAAAACTATTATCTTCTCGCCATTAAGCCGGGAAGGCGCAGCGTTTCGGCTTTCCGCGTCGACAGAATGGACACCGTGCAGATGGAAAGCCCGATAGCGGAGAGGATGCGCGAAGGCAGCCTCAAAAACTACCGGAAAAAGGTCTTTTCGATGTATGCGGGCGAAGAGGTTACGGTGGTGATGGAGTGCGACGAAAGCTACATCGACGTCATTATCGACCGCTTCGGATTCGAATTGACGATGTTGAAACTTCCTTCCGGTCAGGTGAGGATCAAAGCCGAAGTGGCGTTGAGCCCGACATTTTTCGGTTGGCTCGCGACGAGCGCGGGGAAGGTCAGACTGACTGCTCCGCAACACGCCGTTCAAAAGTACCGCGATCATCTTCTTACCTGTCTCCCCTCCGAGGAAGATATCGAAAACGCTCCGAAGGACGGGCGCTCCAAGGAGATGCGTAGCTTCGACAAAAAGGAAAGTTATTTCTTAAAACGCCCCTCGGAAGGGAAAAAAGAGGGGGCTGAAGCGTCCGCCGCCGATAATCGGGACGCCGACGCAGAGAATCTTGGCGCAGAATAGTTTATTAAAAAGAGGTTCCCGTTTTCTGCCGGGAATAAGGAGTTTTTATGACTGTCGGAAAGAGCAAAAAAATATGGAAGATAGTTATCATAACACTTATTGTTTTAGCCGTAGGCGTCGGGGCGCTGTTTGCGTCGTACGGCATAATTTATTCTTCGGCGCGAAAGGAACATATGCCCGTTCAGCGCGGTGAAAGCGCCGCTTCCGAAAAGATACACTTCCTTCAGACGGGTTCCTCCGACGCCATATTGTTGGAAAGCGACGGCAAATTTGCGCTTGTCGACGCAGGAGAGGATTCCGACAATCCGCGGGGGTTCGAGTCGCTCGAACTTGACGGCTACGAAGATAAAGTCGTAGAGTATTTAAAGAAAGTGGCGGCAGACGAAAACGGGGTAGTTACGCTTGAGTTCGTCGTCGGCACCCATGCGCATTCAGATCATCTCGGCGGCTTCGACACCGTAATTTCGGATCCCGATATCATTATTAAGGAAGCCTATTTAAAGCCTTATGACGAAAACCGCATTGCCGAAAACGAAGTGGAGGAGTGGGATAACCTCGAGGTTTACACCGAAATGCTGGAGGCGTTGAACGAAAGAGGCATACCCGTCATAACCGAGCTTGAAGGGAGGAAATTGTCCCTCGGCTCTTTTGAAATCACGATATATAACGGCGCCGTCACCGACTTCGGGGAGAGGGTGGGTGAAAACGACAATTCGCTTGCCTTACTCGTTACCGACGGGCGGTACAAGGCGATGCTGATGGGTGACGTCAACATCAACCACGACGTCGAGAAAAACATCGGGAAAGCGGTCGGAAAAATCGATCTGTTAAAGGTCGGGCATCACGGCTACTACTGGTCGACGGGCACCTCGTTTCTGATGTCGACCAAGCCCGAAATAGCTATTTTCACCAACGAACAAAAATGGGTGTCTTTTCCCGTTAAGTTCCGCCTTGCGATGACTACGCATACCGCTATGTATTCGACGGGGGAATTCGGCGGTATCATCGCCGCCTTCGAAGAGGACGGAATAAAGCTTATTTCCGACATTCATTGAGTTAAAGGAGAGCAGGATGAAGATATTGTTTGTTTGTTCCTCAAATGTCTGCCGCAGTCCCTATTGCGAATTCGTCTTCGGACGGCTTCTGGAAGCCGACGAGGTGCTGAAGGGGAAGGTGGAAGTCGATTCGGCGGCGGTTCTGAACCACTCCGAGCGGCTACACCCGAAGTCACGCCAAGCGCTTTTGAACGAAGGTTTCACGGCGGAGGAACTTGACGCCTTCCGCCCGAAGCATATCAGGGAAGCGGGCGCAGCGTTCGAAGCTGCCGACATGATTATAGGCATGACGCGCTGGCACAAGTGGCTGCTGAAAAAGGAATGGAAAGGAAAGTTCGAAACGCTTTCCGAGGCGGCGACGGGGAAGTATGCAGCCATACCCGACCCCTTCCTTGCAAGGAATCAGTCAAGTTATGATTCGGCGATGAAAGTCATCAAAGATTACCTTGTGAAATTTGCAGAAAAATTAAAGGAAAAATTAAGATGAGTGAAGAAACGGTAAAATTTAAAATAGAACCGATAGAGGAGCAGTCAAAGCTGCCTGCGTCCGGAGCAGAAGAAAATTCTCCCCGTAAGGCGGAAGAGGCAGCGGATAATTTCCCTGCCGGGGAAGGTGTCGCGCCCGTTTCCGAGGCGGCGCCCGAAGCGGAAAAAGAAGCTTGCCGGGATTACTCATCCGCCGCGGCGGAAAGTCCGGCTGTTGCCGAGGCTCTCACCGAAAGCGGAAGCGCTCCCGTAAAAAACTCGTCGATGACCGAAAACCGCGAAACCTTCGCGCCGAATTTTGAAAAGAAGGGTTATCGGAAGGAGTGGCTGGTCACCGGGCTTATGGCGGTGCTGTTGGTGGTCGGCGTGGTGCTGGCGGTTTTGGTGGAGCGCTATCAATTTGCGGGAATAGTCATCGCGGTGCTGTCGGTACTCGCGGCGGCGGCGATGGTACGGCACATTTTTGTATCCGAAAAGGTCTTAAAGCTTGTGGGGGAGAGGGACAAAGTCTACCTCGATGAGCTGATGAAGGAGATGAAGCGCACCAAAAAGCCGGAATTTGTCCGCGAAATCACCGCGCTTATAAAGGAAGGACACCTTACGGGGTATGCTTTGATGAATGATATTTATCTTGAAAAGCGCTCCCGGTGAACGGCTGAGGGGAAAAATTTACCTTAATTCCGCCGGGGGCATTTACCTTAATTTTCATGTAACGCGTCACTTCCATATGTTAAAATCTGAATAGGGAGTGCCTTTGAATACACGTGAACTTGCCTCCGGCAAACGAATAGCTTGATAGTGACAGGTGACAAAAATGGCAAACGCTAAATTCTGGACAAAGAAACGGATAATCATTTTGGTGGTGGCGTTACTGGTCGTGGCGGCTATCGTCGTCACGGCGGTGGTGCTCGGGGTGAAGAGCTCGGAGCCGGAAACGGCGCTGGAAACGGTGACGAGGGGCTCACTTCAAAGAAGCATTTCCTCATCGGGGCAGATAACCGAAACGGGAATTGCCGTTGACGTGCCGCTGTACGCTGCCGTAAACAAAGTGTATGACGCCGACGCGATAGCGGGCTACCGCGACGATTTCAGCTGGACCGACTTCATCATCAACTCCATTTATAATTCCGAGGCGGGGAATGACCTTCCCGCCTTGTATTACGAAGTGACATATGTCAACGAACACTTTGTCAACAAGAACAATATTCTCAACACCGACATGACCGGCGAGGAGTCCGAACGCATCTTTTCGGTTGCCCCGGTGGTTTTGGATGTCGATGCGGTAAAGGACGCATACGATAAGCTGGTCGAAAGCGGAGTGCTTGACGGCGAAAACGTCGAAGAGACGCTGGTGGCTTTTGCCGTTTCTATCCTTGCGGAGCCGGGCGGCAGCACAGAGGAGCTTCCCGAATCGCTGAATGAATTTTTCTATGTGGACGAGGGTAACCCCGTAGATGTGACGACGGAATATATTTCCGACGTGGTGACGAAGTACCTCGGCAATGTAAATGCGGCGGGAATAGATTATACTTTGTCCAATTTCAGACTTCAGAAGGGGAGCAAAATCGGCGTTCAGACCAAGGTCTTCAAAATCGACTTCACCCAGGTATACACGGCGTTTACGATAAACGAATACGACGTCGCGAAGGTAGACGAGCAATTAAGGAACGAAGAACGCGTCTATGCCGCGCTCTCCGTCAACGCCCTGAACGGCAGGAAGGTGCTTGCCGAGATAACCAAGATAACCAAAGGCTCTTACTCCGCCGGGGTAGCTTATTACGGCGTAGTGGCGAGGGTGATTTTCGGTGAGGAAACAGAGACGGAAGACGGCACTAAGAGATTGGACTTTACCTATTACGACAGCGAGCTGAACGAAAAGAGGATCGCAGAACTCGGCATCGACGACAGCGACATTGTCCGCCGCGAAGAAGTGTTGATAGGCTACTCCGTTTCCGTAAGGGTACAGCAGGAAGGCATTGCCGACACTTTGATAGTGCCGACGAAGTGTATATTCTATAATGACCAAAATGAGCCGTATGTGCTCGTCAGAGAAGGTAACCGCGAACGCCGCGTGGCGATTACGGTGACGTTGTCGACGGGTTCCGACGCGGCGGTCACTTCCGAAGAGGAAGGGGCGCTGAAAGAGGGTGACAATATCGTTTACCGCGCCGACGACTCCCTCCTCAGCAGCATTTTAGGATAGAATAATGGCTAAGAAGCTGATACTCTCGATGAGAGGTATAAATAAATCTTATCCTTTAGGAGACGGGTTCGTGCCGGTGTTGTTTGATATCGATTTCGACGTAAGGCAGAATGAATTCGTCTCTATCCTGGGTCCGTCGGGCTCCGGGAAGTCTACACTTATGAACATCATAGGTTGTCTTGACACGGCTACTTCCGGCAGCTACGTGTTGAACGGGCGCGACATAGGCTCGTTGAAGGACAGACAGCTTGCCAAGGTCAGAAACCGCGACATAGGCTTTGTGTTTCAGCAATTTCAGCTGCTGAACAGGATGTCGGCGCTGGATAACGTCGTGCTGCCGCTTATCTATGCGGGAGTGTCTTCGAGGGAGCGGCGCGCCAGGGCGACGGTATTGTTGAATAAGGTCGGTCTGGGCGACAAGATGATGAACAAACCCAAGCAGCTTTCGGGCGGTCAGCAACAGCGCGTCGCCATCGCAAGAGCCATGGTCACCGATCCATCCATCATCCTTGCAGACGAACCGACGGGCGCGTTGGATCAAAAAACGGGCGCACAGATAATGGAGCTGTTCGAACAGCTGAACAACGAAGGCAAGACGATAATAATGATAACCCACGATCCGAAGATCGCCCGCCGCGCCAAGCGGATCGTGCATATTCTGGACGGGAAACTCTATTCCGAAGAAGAGTACGACTCTATTTTCGACGAGGACGGAGTGCGCTGGGACGAACGCCCGAATATCCGTGAACGCCGCAGAAGGAGGCTCGACAATGCTTAAAGATATCATTGCAATGAGCTTCAAAAACCTCGGCATGAACAAGATGCGTACCTTCCTCACCACTTTGGGGATAATTATAGGTATCGCAAGTATCATCGCGCTTATCACAATCGGGCAGGGGGTGACCAACTCCATTCTGGATCAGCTTTCAGGGCTCGGCGGCAACCGCGTGACCGTTTCTTTGACTGCCACAAACGTCACTCCGGGCTTTACCGAAGAGGACATGGAGCGCTTCGAAGCGCTGGACGCCGTGGCGGGTGTTTCTCCTTCGTTAAAAGCCACCAAAACGCTTACCTTTATTCCGGGTGAAACCCACACCGTGTACGATTACGAGTACACCACCGCACGCCGCGTGATAGGTATCGATAATTACTATTTTGACCTTTCGGCTTCCGAAATGCTGATGTCGGGACGCGAAATCTACGATTACGATGTCGATAATGCTTCGCACGTCTGCATTCTCGGCTATGATCTCTGGGCGGAATATTACAGCAACTATAACCCCATCGGCGAGACGATAAAGATCCAGAATATGGACTTTAAAATCATCGGTATCCTGAATAAATTGGTGGGGCTTGAAACTACCGGCAACAACTCCGTATTAGTCCCGTACACCGTCGCGATGCGCGACCTGCAGATGGGGCTTGTCGAAACCTTCGACGTCGTCGTCTCCGACGCCTCCCTCATAAACGCCACAATCTCGCAAATGAACGACCTTTGCGCCGATATCGTCGGCTCGACAACGGGCTTCGTCGTAGCAAACCAACAAGAAGTAATGGACATAGTTTTAACCGTCACCGACCTCGTCATGGGTATGCTCGCGGGTATCGCCGCCATTTCCCTCCTGGTGGGCGGAATAGGAATTATGAACATGATGCTTGTTTCCGTTTCAGAACGCACCGCCGAAATCGGGCTGAGGAAAGCGCTCGGCGCCAAACCTTCCGTCATACTTTTCCAATTTTTGGTGGAAGCCGTATTCATCAGCATACTCGGCGGCGCCCTCGGAGTGGCGCTCGGAGCCGTCATCTCCTACCTTGCTTCTTTATTGATAGGGTATGAGTTTACTTTCAGGCTGACAACCGTATTGCTGGCTGTAGGTTTTTCGGCGGCGGTGGGACTTATTTTCGGCATCTTACCCGCCCGTAAAGCCTCAAAGTTAAGTCCCATCGATGCTTTGAGAACGCAATAATTTTATTCCCGCAATTGAAAAGCTAGAAAACTATTATTGCTCGCTAAAACAATAACCTTATGAAGAAGTTCGTACCCCGTACGGACTTTTTTCATAAGGAAGGGATTGATGCGGGAATAAAATTATTGCGTTCAAGCCGCGGCTAGGGGCATATTTTACAGCGCTTTCGGGCGAAAGAAACAAGTTTCCCACAGGGGCTCCCTTGATTGTATGTCGATACTAATCGGCGGAAGTTTCGCCCGAAACCGCAGGTAATGATGCCTCTCGAGGCATCATTGCTTGCTTCGCCGCAAACTAACGCAATCCCGACTTTAGTCTGTTCAAACAGCTTTTATTTCTTTGCTTGCCCCAATCCGCTGCATATCTCGTACTTTACACGCTAGTCTACATCTCGACGACGTTATTTTACAGTATGGGTTTGGTTGTTTGTCGCTATTCCCGTAATATTAAAGTAAGGGAGCTTTATCATCCGCTTAACAAACCTTATGGAAAAGTTCGTACCTCGTACGAGCTTTTTTCATAAGGAAAGATCTGAACGGGAATAAAATTATTGCGTTCAAGCCGCGGCTAGGGGCATATTTTACAGCGCTTTCGCGCAGGACAGGAGCGAAGCGACTGTCCGTTTTGGAGTTAAGCCTTGATAATACCGAAGAGAAGGAAGAGATATCGTCT
>CALVTP010000035.1 GCA_944362765.1 uncultured Clostridia bacterium
CCGTTATCAAGGCGAAATAACGATATCTTTCTTCCGATTTTGTCGAATTTTATGCGATTTTATCGATACCTCCCGCCTTCATTCGGATGTTCTGCCGTCCGATACGGCGGCACGAACCGAGGCGTGTGCGATTATCAAAAAAACGGTATAACAACATGAAATCACATATGCCCGGTTTAAGACAATCAAATGCAGCAGAAGGAAAAAACAAAAACGCGCAAAAATAAAAAATTAAATTTAGGGCTCCCGAAACGGAATATAAAGAAGCCTAAAATCCCGCTTTTTAATCAGTCCGAATGCTCGGAAGAGAGGGAGGATCCGAAACGGAACGAGCGAAAACTGCCCGTCCGGCGTAAATTGCGGTGAAATTCTTTACTTATTGAAAAAATATGATATAATATAAACAAGAGTGCAGGGGGAATCATTTTTAAATCGGAGGATAGAAAATGCTGCTCGCAATTAATTGGGGCGTGCCCGAAATCGTCGGTATGACGATAGGCTGTCTTATCATAGCCTGCGCGTTTATCATCGGATTGATGTTCCTTTTGGGGTTCATAACCTTCAAAAACACTTTTGCCCGCCCGAAGGTCAGGACTCCGGAGGCGCACCCGCTGAGAAGCGTGCTCTGCCCGCACGGCAACGAGTACGCGGAAAAGCTCGAAGCCGCCGAAAAAGCGTTCGAGGAAATACCTTTCGAGTGGATCAGCGTGCAATCGGAGGACGGATTGAAATTGTCCGCCCGTTACTACAAGAGCGAGGGCGCCGAAAAGACCGTTATCGGCATGCACGGGTTTGCTTCCAATGCGGTCAGGGATTTTGCGCTCATTGCTCCGCACTATCTCGAAAAGGGTTATAATGTGTTGCTGCCTTCCGAAAGAGGACATGGAGAATCGGAAGGACGGTATACCGGACTCGGTGTTTTGGAATCCAAAGACATCAAGGTTTGGGTATCCGAAATCATCAAAATAGCACCCGGAACGGAGATATTCATCCATGGCATCTCGATAGGAGCGACCGCCGCGGCTCTGTCGGTTTCCGACGCGCTGCCGAACGCGGTGAAGGGTATAATCGTCGACTCGGCGTTTACGAGGATCTGGGATGTTATGTGTTTCCAGATAAAGGAACTTTACAAATTGACGCCGTTCCCGATTCTGCATATCGCGGAGGTTTTCTCGAAGCGGCTGCTGAAGATGGGCTTCCACCGCGAGCGCACCATCGAATCCGTAAGGCAAGCCGAGGCGCCGATGTTGTTCATTCACGGCGGAAAGGACAAATTGGCTCCTGTATACATGTGCGAGGCGCTGTATAACGCCTGCACCGCGCCGAAAGCAAAGTTCATCGCCGAGAGCGCGGGCTATGCCGAAGCGTTGATGACGGAGACAGAAAGTTATATTGCAGCGGTGGACGAATTTATGTCCGATCCCGCTCCGAAAGCAGACGAGGCTCCGAAAGCAGACGAAGCTCCGAAGGCAGACGAAGCCCCGAAGGCGGAAACTGCAGAAATTGGCGAAGCCGCAGAAAGCGTCGAAGCCGCCGAAGAGGTCACCGCAGACGAAGGGGCGGAGGGAGCCGAATAGGACGCAAGGCGAACGTAAAATGACACAACCGCCCATCGTAGGCGGACTAAAAGCGCGACGGGTGAAGCCGCGCTTTTTTAATTGCTCCCGAACGCACGCGGTTTTCGCCGACCGACCGACAAACTCCCGAGCCGCTCCGACCGACAAACTCCCGAGCCGCTCCGACCGACAAACTCCCGAACCACAAAAAATTAATTTTATTGTAATTATAAATAAAGTGTTGTATACTATAGATACTCAATCGCGCGCGTGCTGCCGCGGTGAGTGGGATCGCAAGGAGTAAAATGACCAAAATTTTCAAATTAACAAACAATTTAACGCTTGTATTGAACGAAATGCAATCTACGAGGAGCGTTGCGACGGGGATTTTCGTCAGCTGCGGCTCCGATTACGAAGAGGAAAGGGAGGCGGGCATCTCGCATTTTATCGAGCACATGCTTTTTAAAGGCACCGAAAAGCGCACCGCCTTTGACATTGCTTGCGAGGCGGAAGCTATCGGGGCGCAGATGAACGCTTTTACGGCGCGGCAGATGACCTGTTTTTACACCGTTTCGACGTCGGAACACGCCGCCGAGTGCATGGACATCCTTTCGGATATTTTCTTCAATTCCACCTTCCCGGCGGAGGAACTGGAACGAGAAAAAGGCGTCGTCATCGAGGAAATTCACAGAAGCCTTGACGACCCGGAGGACGTCTGTTTCGATAAACTAAGCTTCGCAATTTACGGCAATCAATCGAAGGGGAGACCGATTCTCGGAAGCGAAGAGACGGTGCGTTCCTTCGACGCCGACAAGCTCAGGGAGTATATGGCGAGGCACTATTCGGCAGCTTCCACCGTCGTGTCGGTAGCGGGGAACATCTCCGAAGAAGAGGCGGTGAAGCTGGTCGAGGAAAAGTTCGCCCGCATGTTCGCCGAACGCGGCGAAAGCGCCGTTTTGCCGGCAGCCGTCAGGAAGTACTCCTCCGTCGTCACCGAAAAACCCACCGAGCAGGCGGTCATCGCCTTTGCCTTCGACGGGTATCCCTACTCCGACAAAAGAAGCGTCGCGCTGAAAATCGCCGCCGGTATTTTTGGCGGAGGCATGTCGTCCAGACTTTTCCAAAGCGTCAGGGAGAAAAAGGGGCTTGCGTACGAAGTCTATTCCGTCTCCGGGGCGGGGAAGGACGGAGGCGTCTTCGAGATTTTCCTCGGCACTAACCCGGACGGCGCGGAAGAAGCTGTCAGAACGATAGGAAAGGAGTGGCGGCTCCTGGTGGAAAAGGGCGTAGGCGCGGAGGAATTGAAACGCGCCAAGGAACAGAGCAAAACGGCGATGGTGCTGGGGGCGGAGTCTGCTTCTTCCGTCATGCGCAGCGCCGGACGCGCCATGATTCTGGGAGAGGAAGCTTTCGACATAGACAAGGCGCTGAGCGAAGTAGAAGCCGTCACCGAGGAAGATATTCTTTCGGTGGTGCGGGAGTGCCTCTCGCCGCAAAAACTCGCTGCTTCGTACGTCGGGAAAAAGCTCTCCAAAGACATCAAAGAGCTCCTCTCGGAAGCAAGGAGGGACAATGAAAATCAATAAAATAGACAGGCGAATAGCCTCTTACATAGTCTTCGGCGTCACAGCCGTCATAGTCATTCTGACCTTTTTCGGGGCGACGAGGGAATTCCTGTACGGCATCTTCGGCTACGTTGTTTATGCGTATATTCCCGCCGCGCTGGCTGCCGGGTTTTTGTTGTATTCCGGCAAGAAGCTGTCCGTTCCGAAAAAGAAAGCCGCGCTGTACACAGCTCTCTTTTTCTCGGCGATACTCACCATACATATTGCCTGCTCGAAGGAGCTCGTCGACGAAGCCAACTACCTGACGGCGACTTATGCCGGACATACAGCGGGCGGCGCGCTGATAGGGCTTCCCGCGGCGCTTTTGCACCTGATTTTCCCGAACTATGCCTTTATGCTGGTGGTGGCGTTGCTGTTGACCGCGGCGCTGTTGTTTGCCGCAATTTATCCGTTTGTCGTCAATCTCGGAAGAAACGGCGAGAAAAAGCCGGCAAAAGCTCCTTTTGCAAGACAAAAAGAGGGTATAGACGCGCGTCCCCATTCGGAGCCGCCGTTTGAGACCGGGCGCAGGGACAACGCCGAGGAAGGATACTTCTCCAAGCCCGCTGCGCCCGATTCGGACGTCGTCGACGTCACCGGCATGAGCGACGAGGAATTCATCGGAAATTACGCCCCCTCGACGCGTTCCAGAAGCCAAGCCGAAAGCATCCTTTTCGAAAAGGAATCCGAAGAGGAAAAGCAAAGCCGCTTCGGAAAAGCTTTCGATATCCGTCCCTATACCAAGCAGGGCATGACGGATATGCTTCCGTCGGAAGAGACGCTGTTCGCAACCCCGGTAAAAGAGGAGCCCGCAGCGAGAGAGGCGCCGCCCGCTCCGCAGGCACCCGAGGCGCCGAAGAGCGCTTTGGATATGCTTTACACGCCGGTCAGCCGCGAGGAGGATCTGACGTCGTACAGGCCGAAGGAAGCGCCTGCCCGCCCCTTAAATCCGGTCATGCCCGCAAAACGGCTCGATCAATACGGCTTCGAAATCCCCGACGAACCCGCTCCGAAGGCGGAATCCGCTTCTCCGAAAGAAGCCCCGGCATATTCCGAATCCCGCGACTTTACGCGCCGGGAAAGCGTGAAAGCGGGGACTGAATACGGCTATGACGCACGAACGGAAGCGCCTTCCGTTCCGGGGACGGAAGAAAGAATTTCCGAGGAAAATCGGTTTAAAGCTCCCGAACAGCAAAAAACGGTTGCCCAAACTCCGATATCTGCCACTCAAGCGCCGCAATCCGCGCCGAAGAACCGACTTCCCGACGGCGTCTCCGGGAAGGATTGGCTCATGACCCCCGTTTCACCCGACGAGTTCAGAAACTCCGGTATTTTTTCGTCCGTTCTGAACGAAAAGCAATCGGTGACGGCGGCTATCGACGAAAAGTACGGAGAGCCCGCCGAGGCGAAAGTTTACACCGTTCCCGAACCGACGCCGCAAGCGCGTGAGGTGACGGAAGTCAGACCCGTTCCGGTAAGGGAGAAAAAGCCGGAGTTCCACTCCGAAACGATGAGGAGGCAGGATAAGCCCGAATTCCCGCCCGTTAAAGGGACGCAGCAGTCGCTGTTCGGACAGAAAGTTGCCCCGAAAGCGGAACCCAAGAGCGAGCCCGCACCGGAACCCAAACCCGAACCCGAGCCCCCGAAAAAGTACATTCCGAAGCCGTACAAGGCTCCGCCCTTCGATTTGTTGAAGGATTACGGGAACTCTTCGGGCGGCACCTTCCCCCCGGACTACCAGGAACTGAAAGAGAAGATAGAGACGACGATGCACGAGTTTTCGGTGCCCGCCGAGGTCGTCACCGCCAAGCGCGGACCGTCGTTTACCACATATTACCTGAAGCTCGGCGACGGATATAAGATAAACAAGGTCACCACCTTGAAGGACAACCTCAAAATGCGTCTTAAAGTCAAAAATCTGCGTATTCTTGCGCCGATAGAGGGCGAAGACGCCTTCGGTATCGAGATCCCGAACGCCAAACGGGACATCGTCGGACTGAGGTTTTTGCTGTGCAGCGAGGAATTTAACTCCGAATCGAAGGGGATCCGCGTGGCGATGGGAGAGACCTTCGACGGCAAACCCTATATCGCGAACCTCGCCAAGATGCCGCATTTATTGGTGGCGGGCGCCACCGGTACCGGAAAGTCGGTGTTCCTGAACTCCGTCATCATAAGCATCCTTTATAAATATTCTCCCGAGGACGTACGCCTCATCATGATAGACCCCAAACGTGTCGAGATGAGTATTTATAAGGGGTTGCCGAACCTTCTTGTCAAAGACCCCGTCAAGGAAGCAAAGCACGCCGTCAACGCGCTGAAGTGGCTGACAGAGGAAATGGACAGAAGATATTCCGTCTTTGAAAGCGTCGGCTGCAGGGACATCGATGAATACAACGAATACTTCCGCGACAAAGAGACGGAGCCGAAGATGCCGAAGATAGTGCTGATAATCGACGAGATGGCTGACCTCATGATGACCAGCAAAAACAGCGTCGAAGAGTGCGTCGTGCGTATCGCGCAGCTGGCGCGTGCCTGCGGCATCCACATGATAATAGCCACCCAGCGCCCCTCCGTCAAGGTCATAACGGGGCTCATCAAAGCCAACATTCTGCACAGGGTGGCGTTCACCGTCAAGTCCAACACCGATTCCAGGGTCATAATGGACGACGGCGGCGCCGAGGACTTGTTGGGGAACGGAGACATGCTCTATTCCTTCCCTGCGAACCTTCTCCGCCTCCAGGGCGCGCTGGTTGAAACCCCCGAGATCCAGGAAATAGTCAAGTACATCAAGGATAACAACGAAGCGTATTACGACGAATCGATAATCAACTCGATAACCTACGAGCCGCCCGCCCCCGCCGAGGAGAGCACCGTCTCACCTCAGGAACTTCGCGACGCCGACTTCGAACACCTTCTGAGGGTGGTATTGAAGCGCTTCATCATGGACGGCAGGGCTTCCGTCTCCAGCGTACAGACGGTGCACGGAGTAGGCTATCTGAAAGCCAAAAAACTCGTCGACGCCATGGAGGAAAGAGGCTTCCTGGGTCCGCAGGACGGCGCCAAACCGAGGGACATTCTGATCACCTTGGATGAGTTCAGGGACATCTTCGGTGACGATATGGAAGCGGAAGGTTCCCCCACGATAAGGGATCTGACGAGAGACGCGGGAGGGGAGGATGAGTAGCGACCTCTCATCGGGCGCTCACGGAAGCCCCGAAAAGAAGAAAAACGTCGGCTTCATCTCGTTGGGGTGCGACAAAAACCGCGTCGATACGGAAAAGGCGATAGCCATCGTACGCGATGCGGGCTACCGCGTCACCGACGACGTCAAAAAAGCCGATATTATAGTCATCAACACCTGTGCCTTCATAAAATCCGCCGTAAAAGAGGCGGTCGATACCGTTCTGGAAGTGGCGGCGGAGAAAAAAGAAGGGGCGAAGATTGTGGTGGCAGGCTGCTTTACCGAGCGCTACGCAGCAGAAACAGCCGAAGAATTTTCCGAAGTCGACGCCTTCGTCGGCATGAACAGGTACGCCGAACTTCCCGAAATATTCGAGCGGCTCGGGGAAGGCGAAAGGCTCTTCACGGGAGGAGAGCCCACATTTTATCCTTCGGAGAGGGTGTTGACCACTCCGCCGCATTACGCCTATCTGAAAATCGCCGAAGGCTGCAGCAACCACTGCACCTATTGCACGATCCCGAGTATCCGCGGAAAATTCCGCTCCGAACCGCAGGAAAATCTCGTCAAAGAAGCAGCGCGGCTTGCCGAGGAGGGGGTAAAGGAGCTTATAGTCGTGGCTCAGGACACCACCCGATACGGATCCGACCTCGGGGACGGAAGCTCGCTCGTCGGGCTGTTGAAAAAGCTTTGTGAGCTCGATTTTTCGGTCATCAGACTGCTTTACGCCTATCCCGAAAGCGTCACGGACGAGCTTATCGACTTCATCGCCGACGAGCCGAAGATGGCAAAATATCTGGATATCCCGTTGCAGCACGTCTCCGATGCCGTATTGAAGCGGATGGGTCGGCGTACGAACTATCGGAACATAACCGAGCTTATTAAAAAACTCAGGAGCCGTATCCCCGGCGTCACCGTGCGCTCTACATTCATCGTAGGGTTTCCCGGGGAGAGCGAAGAGGACTTCGAAAAGCTCAGAACTTTTATCGGAGAAGGGAATGTCGACTACGCGGGATTTTTTGCATATTCTCGTGAAGAGGGAACCGCAGCCGCAAAAATGGGAGCCCAAATCCCTTATAAAGTCAAGGTTGCACGTCGCCGAGAGCTCGAAAAGGAGGAGGCGCGCGTCGTCAATGAACACCACCAAAAGTACTTAGGGCAGCGCCTCGAAGTAGTTTACGAGAATATCGATCTGAAACGCGGAAGGTTTGTCGGGCGTACGGTTTTCCAGGCTCCCGAGGTCGATCCCGTCGTCAGTTTTACGGCGGACTTTGCCCCCGAAGTGGGCGCTATATATGTTGTCAAAATCACCCGCGGCGGCTTTTACATGCAGGGAAAGGCGCTGAAAAAAGATCAAAAGGAGTGAATTATGGATAAATACCTCAGGATGTGTCTTCCGGTCCCGGATTTCGAAGAGCGGATGACGAAGTGGCATCCGAACATCGACGACTACATGGTCGAAAGCGACGGCGGCGCCGACATCGGCGTCACTTTCAGGGGTATTTCCCCTATAGACGACGACGAGCTGGACGACACTTTTTCCGACGTCGTCTACTCCGATATCGGCACGACGCTTGCGGAGACGCTGTATGAGGAACTCCGCGAAGCCAACAAGCGGCTGGCGACGGCTGAGAGCCTGACGGGCGGTATGGTGGCGTCGGCAATCGTCGACGTGGCGGGCGCGTCCGAAGTTTTCTACGGCGGAGTGGTGGCTTATACCGAAACGGCGAAAATGGACAGGCTCGGCGTACTCGATTCGACGCTCGCCGAGTGCGGAGCCGTTTCCGAAGAGACCGCCGTCGAAATGGCGTCGGGACTGATTTCCGACGATGTGTCGATAGCCGTTTCAACGACGGGGCTTGCAGGTCCCGGAGGCGGCTCGCACGATAAACCGGTGGGACTTGTGTATATCGCCGTCACCGACTACGACTTCACCGAAGTGTTCGAGCACCGCTTCTACGGCGACAGGGAAGAAATAAGGAAACAAGCCAAAGATTACGCGCTTTTTCACGTCATTCAACACCTGAGGCAGAACGCGGAAAACGACGAATCGGATACCGATTATTAAAAAACAAGCAACCCAAATGCTTGTTTTAAGATAAAAGCAAATAAAGCGGACGGCGACCGCCGTTCTTATATAAAGGAGAAACTATGGACGAAATCAAGAAAAAGTCACTGGAAGAGGCGTTGCTGCGTATAGAGAAAAACTACGGTAAGGGCTCTATCATGAACATGGACGGCACCAACAAGGTAAAAGTCGACGTCATTCCGACGGGATGTCTCGCGCTGGATCAGGCGCTCGGGATCGGCGGAGTGCCGCGGGGCAGGATCGTCGAAATTTACGGACCGGAGTCCTCCGGCAAGACCACCCTCGCGCTGCACATCGCCGCGGAAGCGCAAAAGCAGGGGGGTATAGTGGCGTTCATCGACGCCGAGCACGCCCTTGACCCGGTGTATGCGGGAAATCTCGGAGTTGACCTCGCTCATCTTTATGTTTCCCAACCCGACGACGGCGAACAGGCGCTTGCCATTGCAGAGGAACTTGCAAAGAGCGGGAGCCTCGATCTTATCGTAGTCGACTCGGTGGCGGCTTTGACTCCGAAAGCCGAAATCGACGGTGAAATGGGGGATTCCGTTGTCGGAATGCAGGCGCGGCTGATGTCGCAGGCAATGAGGAAGCTCAATCCTGCCATCGCAAAGACCAACACCTGCATAATCTTTATAAACCAGCTTCGCGAAAAGATAGGCGTCATGTTCGGCAACCCCGAAACGACGACGGGCGGCAAGGCGCTGAAATTCTATGCCAGCATCCGCATGGACGTCAGACGTATCGATTCCGTCAAGGATAATTCGGGCGTTATCGGCAACCGCACCCGCGTCAAAGTCGTCAAAAACAAGCTGGCGCCCCCCTTCAAACAGGCTGAATTCGACATAATGTTCGGCAGCGGCATATCGCGCTACGGCGTCATCTTGGACATGGCGGTGCAGCAGGGGCTGGTATTGAAGTCGGGAGCGTGGTTCAGCTACGAAGGCGAGAAGATAGGGCAAGGCAGAGAGAAGGCGGTGGATTTCCTGAAAAACAATACGGACGTCGCCGACGCATTGGAAGAAAAGCTCCGCGCCTCGTTTTAAGTCAGAATAACGAAAATATTAAAGCCGTAATAACTACCGATGTAAAAATCCGCCCCTTCACCGGGCGGATTTTTTCGGCTGTCTGTTTTGCGGGAAGGAGGCTCAATAGTCCTCGTCGTCATCCCGCTCTTCCGGATCCTCTTCCTCGTCATCGATATCGACGGCGTCAATGTCCTCGATATATTCGAAGTCGTCGTCGGGGTCGAAGGTTTCTTCGTTTTCTTCCTCTTCTTCCTCTTCGCCCCAATCGTCATCCAGCCCCTCGAGCCCGTCGAGCCCTTCCAATTCGTCCAAGCCGTCCGTCAGACCGTCGTCGATGTCCTCGGCGAGCTCTTCGTCGCTGACGTCGTCGATATCGGCATCGGGCTCCGCTTCATAGGAGTCGCGACTGTCTTTTTCCGCCATTTCCTTAAGGCACTGTTCGCAAAACTTCTCGCCTTCCGCAACGTAGTTGGTGTGGCAGCGGGGGCAGAGCCCTTCTTCGAAGTCCTCTTCGTCCTCGGGCGCCGTTTCGACGACGCCGCGCATTTCGGCTTCGCAAATGGGGCAATATTCTTTATCCTCCGGGATGTAATTAAGTTCACATCTGGGGCATTTTTTAAATTTAGGCATGATTTTTTCTCCTTATGCAGGGGGTATTTCTCCCGCAATATATTTTCAGGTGGCTATATTATATTTACTATGCGCGTATTTGTAAATACTTTTCGCAAAAGAAAATAAAAAATTTTTGATATTTTACGAACCACCCTTTCCGGGAGCGGCAAGCGGGAAACGACGTTTAAAATTTCTGCCGCGGGGAAATAATTTCGTGCGAGGGAAACGGAGGTCATATGTCTTACGGAAAAAAATGGTTTACGCCGAAAACCGACGCCGCTTTAAGATTTGTAGTGGCGCCGCTCGTTCTGGTAGCGGTGGCGGCGCTGATAATAATCGGCTTTTTCAACGTGGAAAACGAACCCGCCGAAGCCGCCGTCCTGAAACAGGGCTCTACCGGAGATACGGTGAGGGAACTTCAGACGCGCCTGAAAAATTGGGGATATTACACAGGTTCGGTGGACGGCATCTACGGTTCGCTGACGGTAGCCGCAGTCAAGTACTTCCAACGCGTCAACGGATTGGCGGTAGACGGCATCGTGGGTGAAAAGACCGCCGCCGCGGTGGGGATTTGGCTCGGAGAAGGAAGCGACACGGGAAGTTACTCCTCGTCGGACGAATACCTTTTGGCGCGGCTGGTATACGCCGAGGCGCGCGGAGAACCGTACGTCGGGCAGGTCGCCGTTGCGGCGGTAGTTCTGAACAGAGTGCGCTCCGCTTCATTCCCGAACACGATAGCGGGCGTCATCTATCAACCCTGGGCGTTTTCGGTGGTCAACGACGGGCAGATAAACCTTACTCCCAATCAGACGGCGATAAACGCCGCGCGTGACGCGATGAACGGCTGGGATCCCACTTACGGCTGCCTTTATTATTACAACCCGCGGACTGCGACCAACTCGTGGATAAAGCAAAAACCGATACACCTTTCCATCGGAAACCACGTCTTCTGCGCCTGAAACTTATTGCGGTAAGACCGTTAAAATCTCAAAACGGAGTAAGTTATGAAAAAAGAATATAAGTTAAGAATAATCCATTTGAGCGTCGCCGTGCTGCTGACGGCGGCTCTCGCGGTCAGCCTCGGGCTGTTTGCGGCGAGGAGTTCGGCTCTCGGTACCGAGCTCGGCGCGCTTTACGATTCGGCGTACTTTGCGCTTATCGATAACCTCGGGGATCTCGAAAACAAGCTGAAAAAATTGGACGTCGCTTCGGGCGGCAAGCTGCAAAGAGAGCTTTTGGAAGGGGTATATACAGACTCCGAAGTCGCGGTGGGGCACATCTCCACCCTCTCCGGCAGGAACGGCGAGATAGCGCCCGCATTGAAGTTTATAAATCAGCTCGGCGATTACGCGGGATATCTTTCCCGAAAAGCCGAGGCGGAAGGGTTGACGACGGAGGAAAAAGAAAGGCTGAGAGAGCTCGGAAGCGTCGTTTCGAAACTGAACGCCGCCTTTTTGGCGGCGGGGGAAAGCGTTGCCGAAGGCGGCAATATCTACTCTGCCGTGGGCGAAGAACTGGGCGCCCTCGGAGATATCTACGAAGCACTTTCCGACAATTCCGTCGAATACCCGGAACTTATTTATGACGGACCTTTTTCGGACGGGCTGAATGACAGGGAAACCAAGTTCCTTTCGGGGAAAGAGGAAATAACTTCCTTAAAAGCGGCGGAACTTGCCGCAAACTACTTCGGCGGCGAGTTTTCCGTTACCTCGGAGAGCGACTTTAATATCCCTTCGTATATTTTAAGCTCGGGGGAGAGAAACGTCAGAATAACCAAAGCCGGCGGATATGTCCTGGAGTACTCTTCGGGCAAAGTCGCAACCGGTACGGGGAAGAGCCGCGAAGAACTTCTCGAAACCGCCGAGGCACTCCTTGAACAGTTGGGCTATCACAACATGGAAGCTGTTTGGGTATCCGAAAGCGCGGAAACGGTATATATAAACTTCGCCTTCGTAAAGGACAACGTCGTTTATTATCCGGATCTCATCAAGGTTAAAATGCTTCCGGACAGCGGCTTGGTTGCGGCTGTTGAGGCGATGAATTATATTTATAATCACACCGAGCGGGAGACTCCCTCCTTTGCCGGAACCGAGCCGGAATTACCGGAGGGGTTTGAGTGTGAAAGCTTGCGCCGTGCCGTCATCCCCACCGACTTCAACACGGAAGTTGCCGTTTACGAGGCGGCGGGGGAATACGACGGGAGTTACTACTATCTCTATTTTGACGCGGTAACCGGGGAAGAAAGGGAAGTCATGCGAGTCATCGAGGACGGAAATCAGGGAAGCCTTATTGCCTGAACGGGGAGAGGTGCCCGGGCGCCGCATAGTTACAGACGTTTGCGGCGCTCTCATGCCGGGAGTTGTGCTTCGCGTTATGCGCGTTATGATTGACTTTCTTTTTCAGGTAGTATATAATTTAAACGCTTATAAGCGATATTACCTTAAAACGGAGTCATAGATGAAGAAAATCGTTGTAATCCTGCTGGTTTCGATATTGGCTGCGGCAGCTGCGCTGACAGCGGTTTCCTGCAACGGAAACACCAACGTTCCGGGGGCTGTCTGGGCTAAAAACGAAACCGTCGTTTACGATATCACGAGGGGCGACGAGACGCTCGGCACATTGACGATCTCGCTGGAGAAGCTTTCGCCCGGGAGCGAGGTGACGCTGAACGCCACAGGCGTCAAGTACAATATAACCTCCTCCGCGCACGGCACCAGGGTGACGACGACCGCGAAGTCGACCGACGGCAAGGTGTGGCTCGAATCCGAAAGTATCATGGATATGTTCACATCGATAGCTTCCTACCGAAAAGTAGACTACAACGGTGAAAAATATGAATTGAAAGGGCACTACTCCGGCAAATACTACTACTACACTATAAACGACGGCGAAGAGGAACGCCTCCGCGTCGGCGACTCCGGCTTTGTCGACCGCGAACAGCTTTATACCGTGATAAGGGCATACAATCTCGAGGCGGGCTATGCCGCGACATACAAAATTGCCGATCCGATAAACGGCGAAGTCGTCGATATAGCCGTTTCTACCGGCGCCGAAGGAAACTACAGCACCTCATACACGGCGATAAACTTCGAGGGAACCGAAAAAAAGATGACGACGACAAGCTGCATAGCCGTCAATTTCTCGCGTTCGTCCGCGCCGCAGGGAAAGGCGATACAGGTCGTATATTCCAAGGACGAAGCACTTGAAGTTTTGGGCGACCCCGCCGACAGCGGCTTTGCCGCAGGCGGCAATTCTTCCATCCGCATCCCCCTCCAAATCACCGAAAACGATATAGTATACAATATTAAATCTGTAAGTACTTTTCTTCCCGCAGAGTAAAAGTAAGAGTATTTTTATTGCTCGCGAAAACAAACCCTTATAAAAAAGCTTGTACGCACGTACAGGCTTTTTTCATAAGGAAGGATTAATTGCGGGAAGAAAAGTACTTATACCCGCGGCTTGAGGCATATTTTACGGCGCTTTCGGGCGAAAGAAACAAGTTCCCTCCCTTCGGGAGTTGTCTCGGAGCGTATGTCTATACAGCCCTTCGCCAATTTCGCCCGAAACCGCAGGCAATGATGCCTCCCGAGGCATCATTGCCTGCTTCGCCGCAAACTAACGCAATCCCGACTTCTGTCCGTTCAAACAGCCTTTGTTTCTTTGCTTGCCCCAATCCGCTCCGTATCCCGTTCGATACACGCTCGTCTACATCTCGACGGCTGTATTTTATAGTGAGGGGGTGGTCGGTTGTAGCCTTTCCCGCAAAGTAAAAGTGAGAGAACTTTTATTGCTCGCTAAACAGACCCTTATAAAAAAGTTCGCCACCCGTGCGGACTTTTTTCATAAGGTAAGACTGTAGGTTTACAATACATTTATTACAAAGTTGCATGAATGGAGAAAAGACAAGAGGAATGGGCAACGGAAGAAGCATAAATAAAGGAAAACCTCCCCCTAGGGGGAGGCGCGGCTTTCAAAAGGTAGTGAGTTTTACTCGATTTAGTGTATAATGATTTTGCTAAAAACCAAAAAGGAGAAAACTCACTATGGCTAGTATAACACAAGATTTAAATTTTAAGCAAGCCGTTGTAGAATATTTTTCAAACTCCTTATCACAACGGCAAAGTCGAGCGCAGCCATCGCAAAGACAATGAGCGCTTTTATTCGCGCCATACGTTCTACAGCTTGGAGGATTTCAACAACCAACTAAGAAGATACATGAACGAGTACAACAACTTCCCGATGAGCCCACTATGCCGGAAGTCGCCCAAAGAATACCTCGCACAATTCTTTTTTAACCAAAGTGTAACAAATGTTTGACAAACATACATGAGAGTCCGATTTAAGGGGCGGTCGAAACTTGATTTATTACGATGAATCTGCTATAATAATACTATCAAAATAAAATGGGGTTATGTATTGATGGAGTACAAAGACAAGGTCAAGTTTGCTCGGCAGAAGCTGATGCTAAGTCAGGCGGATTTTGCAAAGAAATTGGGAGTAGCCTTTTCCACCGTCAATGAGTGGGAGAACGGCGTAAGACACCCTAATTACATCATGCAAAGGAAATTTGCGGCGTTTTGCGAAGAAAACAATATCGTTTTTGAGGATTGACATAAGGAGATGACAATGACTGACGGAAAAAATCTTGTCCCCGAAGATAATCAGGGCGATATCGTGATCTATCAAACCGAGGACGGTGGCACTAAAATAGATGTCCGTTTTGAGGGCGAGACTGTTTGGCTTACGCAGCAGCAGATGGCGGAGCTTTTCGGGTCTTCCCGAACCAATATCGTTGAGCATATCCAACACATCTATGAAGAGGGAGAACTGGATGAGGCTTCAACCTGTCGGAAATTCCGACAAGTTCGCGATGAGGGTGGTAGACAGGTCTCAAGAGTGATTCCGCACTACAATCTCGACATGATCATATCCCTCGGCTATCGCGTGAAATCGAGGATCGCCACGCACTTCCGCCGTTGGGCAACGGAGCGGTTGAAGGAGTATATGCTCAAGGGCTTTACCATGGACGACGAGCGCTTGAAAGAGCTTGGTGGAGGGAATTATTGGAAAGAGCTTCTTGCGCGAATCAGGGATATCCGTTCTTCCGAAAAGGTCATGTATCGGCAAGTTCTTGATTTATACGCCACGAGCGTGGACTACGATCCGAACAGCGCGGAGTCGGTCGCATTCTTCAAAATGGTGCAAAACAAGCTGCATTATGCCGCGCACGGTCATACGGCGGCGGAAGTCATTTATGAACGTGCAGATGCGGATAAGCCGTTTATGGGACTGACTTCATTTTCGGGCGATTTTCCGACTGCTAAAGACATCGGCATTGCAAAGAACTATCTGACCGAAGAGGAATTGCGCGTGCTGAACGGCATTGTTTCCGGATATTTCGATTTTGCCGAGGTGCAGGCGATGCGTCACCGTCCCATGCACATGAGCGATTATGTGGAGCATCTGGATCGCGTGCTTTCCTCAACGGGCGAACAGCTGCTTGTCGGCGCAGGAAAAGTGAGCCATAAGCAAGCCATAGAAAAGGCAAATTGCGAATATCAGCGGTTTGTGGTGCAAAATCTCTCTCCTGTGGAAGAGGCATATTTGCAAACGATCAAAGAGGTCGAGAAAACCGCCAAGAAAAAGGCGGAGGAGGATTGAGCAGGGGGAGTCACTGCGAATACTATAAGGTCTTGACCTCACAAGCACATGTACTGTGGCAAATGATGTTTTTAGTTGGTGTGACTTGATTTGCAATGCAAGGTACATGTCCCTTATTTTGGGCAGATAATTGAAATATGGGAGCGAGTAAGGCGAGTTTCTTGCCTATGAACTCTTGAAGAAATTGTTATAATTTGCTATAATATAAAGCAAATATAGGATGGGAGCTATGTAATGCCTTTTTCTGAAAAAGTGACATTTGATGTTTTTTGTAGGTTGACAGTTTTGTTATTCACTTTTGGGGATTCGGATAATATGGCGCATTTTTGATGATTAATATAATCGCAACTCTTCTCGGGGAATTCGGCTGTTTTGTTAATTTTTATGTAGACAGTTTTGCTATTCGTTTTGGGGATTCTGATAATTTTGTCGATTTTTATTGATTTTTATTTTTGGGTCTTGATTAATTTCGACAAATTCAATATAATAGAGGCATAATTTAAGACAAAATACATACAGAAAGCGGAGGAGGGCACCAAGTCACGCTTTCGAAGGACAACAAATGAAAAAGGCATTATCGGCGTTGATAGTGGCGTTATTTTGCGTATTGATTTTGGTGGGATGTAGGGAAAAGGAGAAGGAAACCGCTCCCGATAATGCCGAAACAAACGCCGATCACGCGCACGCATTCGGAATATTTTTGGAACACAGCTCCCCGACATGTACGGAGCCCGGCAGCGAAAGAGCATATTGCGCGTATTGCGAGGCGTACATGGAAGAAATGATTGCTCCCTTAGGGCATGAAATGGAAGGATTGAGGTGCGAAGGCAGAGTTTGTACCCGCTGCGGCTACGAGGAAGCTCCCGGAGAGCACGAATTCGAAGAGGTACTTTCACGGCGTCCCGACTGCGGGAGCGAAGGCGTCATCGAACACGAGTGCGGCTGCGGCGAAAGCTATACGGAGACTCTGCCCGCCACCGGGCACGAGTACGGCGAATGGAACATCAAAACCGAACCGACATGCACAGAAGAAGGCTCGGAAAAGCGAAGCTGCACAAAGTGCGGGCACGAAGAAACCGCATCGGTCGAAGCCCCGGGACACAGCTACAAAGAAAGGATCACAAAGGCGCCCTCATGTGAAGAAGAGGGCGTTCTTTTAAAGGAATGCACAAGGTGCGAAGCCACCGAGGAGGAAGCTATCCCCGCAAAGGAACACGAATGGGAGTATAAGGAAACCACCGAAGCTACCTGTACCGAAGACGGCATGGAAAAATACGAGTGCGCCGCTTGCGGCAAACTCCGGGACGAAGTAATCGAAGTAAAGCTGAACCACGACTTCGTCGACGCTCCGGAGTGCCTGGAGGGAGTCAAGTGCAACAGGTGCGGGTTTACAAGAAAAGCCATGCCTCACGACATCGGCGAAAGAACGACGGCGCCCGGTTGTACCTCCAAAGGATATACGGAAAAGTTTTGTGTCTTTTGCGGAGAAACCTTTGAACGGGTATCCGAAACCGACGCCTTGGGACACGAATTCGAAGAATACATCTCGGACAACAACGCCACGTGTACCGAGGACGGTACCGAGACGGCTAAGTGTACTCGGTGCGATGAAACCGACACAAGAACGGTGAGCGGCTCCGCCAAGGGGCATGACTACGGAGAGTGGATAACGGTAACTCACGCTACTTGTACCGAAGAAGGGGAGGAGCGGAGATATTGTGCCGCATGCTCGAACTACGAATCAAGGGCGTTGTCTCCCGCAAGGCATGTAACGAAGGAGACAAGGGTTGAAGCCACCTGTACCGAGGAAGGATATATTATCACTCAATGCACGACATGTAATGAGATACTCTCCGAAACAACTATCCCCGCAAAGGGACATACAGGCGGAGAAGCGACCTGTACGGCAAGAGCCGTCTGCGAGGTATGCAATGAGCCGTACGGAGAACCCGCAGCTCACGAAACAGAGGAAGAGATAATCTCTCCGACCTGCACCGAAAAGGGGTATATCTTGAGAAGCTGCAAGCATTGTGA
>CALVTP010000036.1 GCA_944362765.1 uncultured Clostridia bacterium
CAGACGTCCTCATAGACAAAGGCTGCATAGTTCTGTACAAATCCTTTTTTGATCTGCGACAGCACAAAAGCAGTTTCGCCTTTTTCAAGATAGGCTCTGTAAGGGTACACAAACTTGAACCAAAACGCGATGAAGTTGTCCGCAATGCGGTAAAGCCCGCTTTTGCTCTTTTCGGGAGCTGTCTCCGTTACGGGAACTTCCCGCTCGATCAAATCCAAATCCATCAGAACTTTCAGATACTTTGTAAGTCCCGTTTGTTTCAAACCGAGGTTTGTCGCAATGTCCGATAATTTGCGGTTGCCCATCGCAATCGCCTTAATGAGGGAAAAGTAGCTGCCGATCTCGCTGACTTCTTTCTGCAAAAGAAAGTAAGGCTCCTCATATAGAAAACTCCGCGAATTGAGTACATTCTGCTCGATCGCTTCGTAAATATCCGTATAGCCGCAGAAAGTTTCAATATACTTCGGGACGCCGCCCGTCACCGCATAGAACGGGAGCAGTTCGTTGTTTTCTCGCCCTTCAAAAAATTCGTGATAATGGCTGAACGGAATTTGTTTGAGTTTGATCTGCCCCGTGCGCCTGCCATAGAGAGGAGAACTGTAATCAAGCGTTTGCGACTTCATGAGCGACACGAGAGAGCCGCACAAAATCAACATAACATTCGCGTCTTTAAGCAGAGTATCCCAAACCTTTTGCATAACGGACGGGAACGCAGAATTGGACTGCCCGATATACTGAAACTCATCCAAAACGATGATCTTCTTTGTTTCGGTTTTATAGTCGATCAGCGTTTTGAAAACGGTGAGCCAGTCCACGGCAGCAGACTTCAAAAGTTCGTTGCTTGTGAACTCTGCAACCTGAACTTTGAAGTAGTTCAGGTTTTGCATTTCCGATTCTTCGGTCGCGAGAAAGTAGAGCGAATTTGAATGTCTTTTCAAAAACTCCGCGATAAGCGCAGTTTTACCTACGCGACGCCTTCCGTACACGATAACAAGCGATGATTGATTTGCCGCATATTGTTTTTCCAATGCTTCCAACTCTTTTGCGCGGTTGACGAATTTTTGCATTTTGTCCCTCCGAAAGGTTCTTGTCTAATATTATACCCAAAATTATAATAATTGCAAGTATAATCAGGCTGTTTCAAGAAATATCTGCTCAACGCGAGTAAATTCTTTGGAATAATCTGTCGAAAAAGTGTTTGCTATTGTTTCAAAACAAGCCAAAAAATGGAGCAAAATTGCCCCGTTTTTACCTGCAAAAAGCCTGTTTTTGACTGTCTAAAACGCCCTAAAACGGAAAAATAGCAAACGGTAGCAAACAAATCGCCGTTTTCGGGCTGTTTGCTATTGCTCCGCGTTTTTCCCTAAAATGGCTTTTTCATACTATATATTGTGATTTATAGCAAACACTTTGCGCAGATATATAGGCGAGTTTTTCCTTTGCCGTGTTTCGGCTCTGCTCCTTGGTAAGGACGAAGCGCGACGCGTTAAGAAAACAGTCCGGTGGACTGTTTTTAGCGGGAGCGGGTTCAAATCCGGTTAGCAGCTCCAAATCGAAGATAAGGGCGCAACCGGCGTCCTTTTTCAATGTTATTAGCAACATGGCGATAAAAATATAGCATGATTTCTACAAAAATTCTCATTGCAATGTTGACTTTCACTCGTAAATATGCTGTAATAACAAAGATGAAAAGGGAAATAAAGATAAGGCAGCACATGATGCAATCGCAAAAAGTTCTCTATATATCGATGTAAAGCGGAAGCATAGGAACGCATTGGGTCATATTTGCAATGGAACAAGATTATATCAAGATGCCCTAAATCACATATACAAAACAGATGTCGTTGTTATCGATTTCCAAGAATACAACAGCGATGAAGCTACCATGATCTCCGTTGTCTATGCATTATTAAATGCTATGTCTGATGTTTTAGGAATTGACATCAATGATATAAGCGGATGCTTGAAGGGTGTATATAATCAGCAAAAAGCTGCTGTAGACTATGCGATCGTTCTGTTTGACACGGTCGCTGGAGGCGCAGGCCACGTGAGGCGGTTGCTCAACGAAACTGTATTAAAAAATGTGATTGCGGCGGCGTGTGATCGCATGAAAGGCTGTTCCTGTGATACGTCGTGCTATAATTGCCTGCGCAGCTATTATAACCAGCATTGGCATGAACAACTTGACAGGCATAAAGCCTATAAATTTTTAACCGAATATATCGGAGAAATTTCAAAAGTAGGATTAACAAATGTAGAGAGGACGCATAAGATACGCTTGCTGAATGACGGATTGCCTACAAAAACAAAGGACTAAATATTTCAAAGAAGAACCAGATCAATGATAAACGGCAATGTGAATGAATTTGTAGACGGTCTCTATTACGGTGACGAACGGTGGTTTATGTTTCGCGGCGTAAAATATTTTATCCAAGGATGGGTAAAAAACGAAGAGTTTACATTGGAACTTGAACAAATGGAACCGGAGCCTAAGCAGAATAGCCCATTATGGACAAAGACATGCAGTTACGACCGGAAACAAGAAATCGTTAAAGATTTTCTTTCCGCGCCCATATGGGACGGCAAGACGTTTTGGCAAGCCGAACAGGAAATGGAATGGGTCGACGATTGAACGCAAACGTTCGGGAGATATATAGAGGCTCGTCGATTACCCTTGCTTTGGGAACAGAGCTTTTTAGTTGAATGGCAAAATACGCCGCATTTTCTGCGACGGATCATTGTAAATAAAGGTTGTTGCCTTCTGTTTTTCGAATCGGTGCCGCTTGCGGGCGCTTGGCGGCAAGAATCTTAGCGGCTTGATGGCAAAGCAAAATTATATGACAATCCTCTATTTTTTTGGAGGTTCGAAGTTCAATGCATGGCGGTAAAGGGCATTTTTCGGAACGGAGTAGTGGGCGGCGATCTCCTTAGCCGCGACGGAGGGTTTGACGCCTTCCGTTAAAAGCTTTTCCAATGCCGAATAAGCTTCGGCGGAATCGTCGTTTGCACCTGGCTTCGGCTCTGAAATTACTACGAATTCGCCGCGCGTGTCGAAGTCCGGGATATCGTCTTCGATGACTATCACCGTTTCGTGGAGCTTTGTCAACTCCTTTGCGACGGTTATTCTTCCAATCCGGGGATTGGAGCGGAGCAATCTTAAAATTTCCATGATGTCGTGCGGCGCGACATAGATGACTACGGGGAGTTCGTATGTCGGAATGCGTTCGATGACTTTACTTCTTTCGCCCGCCTTGTCAGGAAGAAAACCCAGGAATACGAAACCCGTACTCCGTATTCCGGATACCGAAAGTGCCGTTATTACGGCGGAAGGTCCTGGTACCGATTCTATGCGGATACCTTCATTTCTGCACTCCGAAACGAGTATCGCGCCGGGGTCCGAAACGCATGGCATGCCGGCGTCGGTCACCAGCGCGACGGAGTAACCCGACTTTAATATTTCGATAATCCGCGCCGAAGATTCGCGCTCTTTTTCGCGGTAGTAGCTGATCAGCGGTTTGGATATACCGTGAGCTTCCAGCAAGATTCTTGTGTGGCGGGTGTCCTCCGAGGCGATGTAGTCGACCTGTCTTAAAGTGAACAGCGCCCGGTAAGTGACGTCCTTAAGGTTTCCTATCGGGGTCCCGACTATAAAAAGCTCTCCCGTCATTGAAATACATCCTCCTGACCGTTTCGGTGTAGCTGCCGTCGGCATTGGTGATAATGAGTGGTTTAGTCACTTTCAGCCCCGGTTTTCCGCACTTTATTCCGGTGACTATTACGGTATTGATATCTTTTTCCGGGGTGGGCTGCACCGGCGTCAGCACTTTCGGCTCCACCTCGTACATGCGCATTGCAAAAAATAAGTCCGGAAGGCGTTCGGAGGAGACGATGACGAAGAACTTGCCGCCGAATTTCAGCGCCTCGCCCGCCGCGCGGACGACCTCGGAAAGCGTTACCAGAACCTCTTGTTTACAGATCTCCGTTTCGTTTGCCCAAGAAGGGTCTCCGTGGAACGGCGAATAAGGCGGATTGGAGCAAACTACGTCAAAGGGTTCCGAAATATAGCTTTTCAGGCACCGAATATCGCCTTCTATGACGGAGATCTTTTCTTCCAGCCCGTTAAGCATGACGGAGCGGCGCGCCATATCGGCAAGCCGCGGCTGTATTTCTATTGCCGTGATATGTTTCGGGCGACACTTTTCGGAAATCAACAGCGATATGACGCCGGAGCCCGCGCCGAGCTCCAGAACCGAGTCTCGTCTTCGCGCTTTGACGGTATTTGCAAGCAACACCGCGTCGGTCGTGAACGAGTAACCGCGAGGGTGCTGAATGATTTTCAGTCCGTCGCATTCGAGATCGAATATCTTTTCGCCATCTGACAGCAATCCGTTTTCCGAAACGTTCATGCAATCATTATATCGCGTCGCGAAAAAATTCACAAGCCGAAATTTTTGTTTTCGATTTACTTTCCGATAAATTAGATGTATAATATAAAAAAATCCTTATGGAGGAACATATATGCCATTAGTAACCAGCAAAGAGATGTTTGAAAAGGCTTATGCCGGCGGATACGCCATAGGAGCTTTCAACGTCAACAACATGGAGATTATTCAGGGCATCGTTGCCGCCGCTAAAGAAGAAAACGCTCCGCTTATCCTTCAGGTGAGCTCGGGCGCAAGGAAGTATGCCAATCCCACTTATCTTACTAAGTTGGTGGAAGCGGCGGTCTTGGATTCCGGGCTTCCCATCTGCCTGCACCTCGACCACGGCGATTCTTTCGAACTTTGTAAAGACTGCGTCGACAAAGGCTTTACTTCCGTCATGATCGACGCTTCGTCGCACGCTTTCTCCGACAATATCAAAATTACGAGAAATGTCGTCGAGTACGCCCATGATCACGGCGTAGTCGTCGAAGCCGAACTCGGAAGACTTGCGGGAGTCGAGGACGACGTCAAGGTTTCCGCCGAGGACTCCAGCTATACCGACCCCGACCAGGTTCAGGAATTCGTCGAAAAGACCGGCGTCGATTCCCTCGCCATCGCAATCGGCACCAGCCACGGCGCTTATAAATTCAAGGGCGAAGCCAAACTCAGATTCGACATTCTCGAAGAAGTCGGCAAGCGTCTTCCCGGATTCCCGATAGTCCTGCACGGCGCGAGCTCCGTTCCTCAATACCTCGCCGAGGAGATAAACCGCTACGGCGGCAATATGCCCGGCGCAAAAGGCGTTCCCGAAGAGATGCTCCGCCAAGCCGCCAAGATGGCTGTCTGCAAGATAAACATCGACTCCGACCTCAGAATGGCGGTCACCGCGACGATAAGAAAGTACTTCCACGAGAACCCCTCGCACTTCGACCCGAGACAATACTTGGGACCCGCGAGAGAACGCGTTAAAGAGGTCGTAAAGCACAAGATCCAATACGTCCTCGGCTGCTCCGGCAAGGCGTAATAGGATATTCGGGGAACCTCACCCTAAACGCCGCTTACAAAATGTAACCGCATCTATAAAGCCCGTACACCGTACGGGCTTTATATCGGGGAAAAGACGAAAAGGAAAAGCGTAAACGCTTTGCTTAAAGTACGCCGCACCGCGGCTTAATTTATTCATCGGACTTCTGTCCGAATGACCTTATACATTATAACTTTCCGTCGGACGCGGTCAAAGCGTATTCCGAAATTGCCGAAACGCTCAGAGTACTCTGCATATAAGTGCCGAGACGACAGCCCCGACAAGGGAAGAAAAGAGCGCTGCCGCGACCGCCGTATTCATCGAACGTTTGTGGGATATGCGGCTTAAATCAGTAGCTACAGATACAGAAATATCCTTTTTACCTACAGCACCCACCCCCGAAAAGTAGACTGCCGCGACATACATCACCGTGTCGGTGGAACCCATTATTACCGACGCAACCCTCGAAATATATGAATCGACCCCATATTGTGCATATATGTTTTCGAGAACGGCAAGACTTCCCGAGCCGGTCAGCGGACGCAATATTATCAGTTCCGACAACTCAATCGGTAGCCCAAGCAACTTAAATAACGGTGATAACAGCTTTCCTATGTATTCCGAAAGCCCGCTGAGGCGCATAAGTTCCATCAGCATGTATACGGCGGCAAGGTACGGGATGAGGGAAACGGTGAGCGCTGCGGCTTCACGGGTACCCGCTATGAAGGAATCGTAGACGGACACCTTCTTTATTGCAGCCAGTACGAAGGCGAGGAGGGCTATTGCCGGGACGACGTAAATCATCTGACAAAAACTTTCACCGTTACGATTGCGGTGACGGTGGTGACGGCGGAAGCGATAAGCGACGGTAAAATGATGTCGCTTGTTGCGCCCAGGGAGCTTCTCAGCGCCAGGACGGTAGTGGGGAGAAGCTGGAAGGAAGTCGAGTTCATGGCAACCAGCATCACGAGATTTTTGCGGCGGCGTATCAGTGCTGCGGCTTTCAATCCTTCCGGGGTGGCTGCACCTCCTGCGCCGATGAAGTTTGCGGCGAAATTTGTCGAAATATGTTTTAAAGCGTCGTCGGATTCCCCGGGGAAGAGCTTTTTTATCAACGGGGCGAAGAGCTTTTTTAATTTTTCGGCGATGCCGGTTTCTTCGAATATCTTTATTACGGACAGCCAGAAGGCGTATGAAGCAAACAGCGTCACCGCCAGCTTCAACGCCCCGGCGGCTCCCGAGGTGAAGGCGGGAAGCGCGTTTTCGGGTTCGGTAAACAGTAGGATCAGTATCGACGCCGCTCCGAAGGCGGTAAAAATGGCATTCACGGTAAAATTTATGCGCGCGCGCTAAAAATATGCGCGAAAGGTATTGAAACGGCAGGAAAAGTGTGGTAAAATTTTAAGCATGAAAATGACATTCCGCTGGTACGGACCGAGCGATCCGGTCACGTTGGACAAAATCGGGCAGATCCCCGTCATCGATTCGATAGTTTCCGCCGTTTACGACACCCCCGTCGGAGAGGTTTGGAAAAACGAAAGCATCGCTGCTTTGAAGGAGGCAGCCGCGGGAGCGGGACTGACTTTCGAAGTGGTCGAATCGGTTCCCGTGCATGAGGACATCAAGCTCGGCAGAAAGAGCCGCGACAGGCTTCTCGACAACTACTGCGAGAACATCCGCCGTCTGGGTGCGCAGGGAATCAGATGCGTCTGTTACAACTTCATGCCCGTTTTCGATTGGCTGAGGAGCGAATTGAAAGCGCCTTTAAAGGACGGGTCGAACGCACTTGCTTACGACGAGGAGACGGTCTTGAAAATGAACCCCGCGGAAAGCGAGCTTTCCCTTCCCGGCTGGGATGAAAGTTATTCTCATGACGAGCTTGTGGGGCTGCTGAAAAGCTACGAAAATATTGGAGAAAAAGAACTATTCGATAATTTAAAATACTTTTTGGAGGCAGTGATTCCGGTGGCGGAAGAGGCGGGAGTTATGATGGCTATCCATCCCGACGACCCGCCGTGGGGAATATTCGGACTGCCGAGGATAATAACCGATTCGGAGCATATGAAAAAGTTCCTTTCCCTTTATCCCTCCGTCAACAACGGCGTCACCTTCTGCACCGGAAGTTTCGGCGCAAAGGAGTCCAACGACCTTGTTGAGATGATAAAAGCTGCGGAAGGAAGGATCCACTTTGCCCACCTCAGGAACATCAAGTTCGACGGATACAGGAAGTTCCATGAGACCGCGCATCCCACCCGTTCGGGCTCGTTGGATATGTTTTCCGTCGTGAAGGCGCTTCTGGACGGAGGCTTCGACGGTTACGTCCGCCCCGACCACGGCAGGATGATCTGGGGAGAAACGGGAAGAGGAGGCTACGGCTTATACGACCGCGCGCTCGGAGCGATGTATCTTTACGGGCTGTTCGAGGCTTTGGAAAAATCAAAATAGTCAACTAAAAAGCGGCATTGATGCCGTTTTTGATATATTTACGGCGAAAATGCCGGAACGGAGAAAAAATGAAACGGTACAACATCGATTTAAGCGATAAAATAGTGGCGATAACGGGAGCGGCGGGAGCCATATGCTCCTCCTTTTCGCGTGAACTTGCGAAGGTGGGTGCTAAGGTAGCGCTTATCGACATCAACCTCGAAGGCGCCGAGAAGGTGGCTGCAGAAATTCGTCAGGCGGGTGGCTTTGCGCGCGCGTATAAAGCCGACGTTCTCGACAGAGAGTCGCTGGAAGCTTGTAAGCGCGCCATCGTCGGCGATATCGGCACCGTCAACATGCTGATAAACGGTGCGGGCGGCAATAATCCCCGGGCGACGACGGACAAGGAGTACTTTTTCCCGGGTGACGCCGAGGACGCCTCGGTCAAGAGCTTTTTCGACCTCGAAGGGAGCGCGATAGGCAGGCTTTTCGATTTGAATTTTACCTCGATATTGCTGACGACGCAGGTCTTTTCGAAGGACATGGCTGAATCGGGACGCGGCGGAGTCATCATCAATATAAGCAGCATGAACGCCTTCAGACCGCTGACGAAAATTCCCGCTTATTCCGCAGCAAAGTCTGCCGTCTCCAACTTCACGGAGTGGCTGGCGGTACACTTTGCCGGCGTAGGGATACGCGTCAACGCATTGGCGCCCGGATTTTTTGTCGGCAACCAGAACAGAGGACTGCTGTACAACGAAAAGGGAGAGCTTACCGAGCGCTCACACAAGATTATTTCGCATACGCCGATGGGCAGGTTCGGCGAACTTGACGAGCTGACGGGCACGTTGCTGTGGCTTTCGGACGACGAGTTCAGCGGTTTCGTGACGGGCATAGTCGTGCCTGTTGACGGCGGTTTTTCGGCGTATTCGGGAGTATAAAACGGAATTGCGGCTCTATAAGCGTCATAAAATAAAAAAACAATTCGATATAATGCGGAGGATGGTATGAAAGTTACGATATCCGGGTTTTACGATGAAGTAAGCTCGAATTTGGACGAACAGATAGCTCTTGTAAGGGAGCTCGGAGAAAAATATATCTGCCCGAGGCGCATAGACGGCAAAAACATAGCCGACTACACCGCCGATGAGTTCAGGGAAAAGATCAAACCGCGTCTTGACGCGGCGGGAATAGGTTTCAGTTCGATAGGCTCGCCGATAGGAAAAGTCAGGCTTGACGACGAAGAAGGTTTCAACCGTCAGCTTGCTCAATTGAAGGAGCTGATTGCGATAGCGGAGATGATGAATTGTAAATACATAAGAGTGTTCAGCTTCTTCGTGCCGCAGGGAGGGGACTATTCCGTCTACAAGGACAAAGTCATCGAAAAGATGAAAAAGTTTGTCGGAGTGGCAGAAGGCAGCAACGTCGTGCTGCTGCACGAAAACGAAAAGAAGATCTACGGCGACACCGCCGACAGGGCGGCAGAGGTTTACGAAGGAGTGGCGTCCCCGCATCTTAAACTTTGCTACGACGCTTCGAACTTCATCCAGGTGGGTGAAAACCCCAACGAAGCCTTCGAAAAATTGAAGGACAAAGTCGTCTACTACCATATCAAAGATTGCGACAAGGACACCCGCGTCGAAGTGCCGATGGGGCTCGGAAGCACCGATTACAAAAAGATTTTCGACGAGCTGGAGGAGATGGATTACGAAGGTTTTATGACTCTCGAACCGCACACCGCAAAATACGCCGTCGGCAGGAAATATGTTTACTATGTTCCGTTCGCGCGGTTTATAGTGCCCAATTTTTATAAGGCGTTTAAGTACATCGACGAGAAGCTGGCGCTGACTCCGTCGGCGACGGTTTCCAGAAAGGACGTCTTCGTTCTGCAATACAAAAACCTCAAAAAATTCATAGAAGGGGCAGGTAAAAGAGCATGAATAAGGTAAGATTCGGAATAATCGGAATAGGCAAGATGGGCTCACAGCACTGCATGCGCTTTACGCACGGGCTCATCAAAAACGCCGTACTGACGGCGGTGTGCGATATCGCTCCGGAGCGGAAAAAGTGGGCTGAGGAAAAAGTCGTGCCGAAGGGCGTAAAGTTCTTCGACGACTACAAATCGCTTATCGACTCCGGCGAAGTCGACGCCGTCCTGATAGCCACTCCGCACTACGACCACCCGGTCATCGCGAAGTACTCCCTTGAAAAAGGTTTGCACACTCTCATCGAAAAGCCGGCAGGAGTTTATACGAAAGCCGTCCGCGAAATGAACGAGCTCGCGGCTACCAAGCCCGAACTTACTTTCGGCATAATGTACAACCAACGCACCAACAAGCTGTACCGCTTCGCGAAGGAATTGGTGGAGACGGGAAGGCTGGGTCAGATGAAGCGCATCAATTGGATAATCACCAACTGGTACCGTCCGCAGGCTTACTACGACCAGGGCGGCTGGCGCGGCACCTGGGCGGGCGAAGGCGGCGGAGTATTGATAAATCAATGCCCCCACCAACTCGACCTTTTCCAATGGCTCGGCGGTATGCCTGTAAGCGTCCGTGCACATACCGAAATCGGTAAAAACCGCAATATCAACGTCGAAAACGACGTCACCGCTTTCATGGAGTACGCTAACGGCGCAACGGGCGTGTTCATCACTTCGACGCACGACTTCCCCGGCACCAACAGGCTGGAAATCGACGGCGACAAAGGTAAACTCGTCATCGAGGGTGGCAAATTGACGTTTACCGAACTTGCCGTCGGCGAGACCGAATTCAACGCCGTCAACAAAAAGTTCATGCCGCGTATTCCGTCGAAGAAGATCAAAAAGCATATCGGGCTGTTGGGACAGGCGAAGATGTTCCTCTTCGAACAGCACACCGGTATCATCAATAACTTTGTTTCCAACATCCTCTTCAAGACGCCGCTCATCGCCCCGGGCGAAGAAGGCATCAGGGGATTGACCATCTCAAACGCCATTCACCTTTCCGGCTGGACGGGCGAAAAAGTCACCCTTCCGATAGACGAGGAAAGATATATCGAGGAGCTCGAAAAGAGAAAGGAAGAGGAACGGGCTTCCGCCAAAAAGAAAGTATAAAACCACCAAAGGAGCAATATGAAAACACGCTGGTACAAAGACGCAGTATTCTATCAAATCTATCCGCGCAGCTTTTGTGATTCCAACGGCGACGGCATAGGCGATATCCGCGGCATAATCTCCAAGCTCGATTATCTGAAAGAGCTGGGAGTCAACGCCGTATGGCTTTCTCCCGTCTATAAGTCCCCGAACGACGACAACGGCTACGACATCTCCGACTACCGCGACATCAACCCCGAGTTCGGTTCGCTGGACGATTGGAAGGAGATGATTTCGGAAATGCACAAGCGCGGCATCCGCCTGGTCATGGATCTGGTCGTCAATCACACTTCCGACGAGCACGAGTGGTTCAAACAAAGCCGCTCCTCCGTCGATAACCCTTACCGCGATTACTATATCTGGAGAAAGGGAAGAGGTAAAGACGGCAAACGCCCCCCGAATAATTGGACTTCCCGCTTTACCGGGCGCGCGTGGGATTATGACGAGACGACCGGCGAATGGTATCTCCATCTGTTCAGCAAGAAACAGCCCGACCTCAATTGGGATAACCCCAAAGTCAGGCAGGAAGTCATAGACATCTGCAATTATTGGTTCGAGCTCGGAGTCGACGGCTTCCGCTGCGACGTCATCACCTATATCTCCAAAGCCGAAGGACTGCCGAACGGCAAATTCAACCCCATCATGTGCGGCGACGAGCACTTTGTTTTGGGACCGCATATCCATGAGTACTTAAACGAAGTAAACCGTAATTCCTGGAGTAAGTACGACACTATGATAGTCGGCGAGGCGATAGGCTGTAAGTACGTCAACGCCCCCGAACTCATCGGCGAAAGCCGTAACGAACTCGATTCCGCCATCACCTTCGAACTGATGGATGTCGACATGAAGATGAGCTTCTTCCCCGTCAGACTGAACCTTCCGAAGTTTAAATCGGTGCAGTCCGGCTGGCAGGCTCTTCCCGAAGACTGCTGGCCCACGCTCTACTACGAAAACCACGACCAGCCGCGTTCGATAACCCGCTACGGCAACGGTTTCGGTATCTACCGCAACCATTTAGGCAAAATGTTGGCAATTTCGTACTTCATGTTGAGAGGGACGCCTTATGTCTATCAAGGACAGGAAATCGGCATGACGAATATAGCTTTGAAGGATAACGAATACGTCGATATCCTTGCTACGAAGGTGTTTTCGATAATCAGAAAAGTTTTCCCGCCGCTGATGCCGATAGCACGCTGGGCGATGTCGAAGAGGGCAAGAGACCACGCCAGAACGCCGATGCAATGGGAAAACAAGACCGGCGCAGGCTTTACCGAGGGTAAGCCGTGGATGAAGATCAACAATAACCTCGGCGAAATCAACGTCAAGACGGAGTCCAACAACCCCAACTCCATTCTGGAGTTCTATAAAAAGCTTATTGCATTCAGGAAAGGGGACGAAATCATTCGCGACGGCTCCTACACCGAGTACTTCAACTCGAACAGAAAGGTGTATTGTTATACCCGCGAGCTCGGCGATAAAGGCTATATAGTCATCTGCAACTTCAAGGAGAAGAACGTCGTATTGAATGTCGACTCCATCCCGCACGCCAAGGGCGCACGGCTTGTGACTTCCTCATGGAACAAGCAGGACGAGACGCTCGGCGACTCGATTTTGCTGAGACCCTACGAGGGCGTCATCTACGCCTACGGTACCGACGTCGATTACACCCGGTACTTCCCGCTCCCGGTAGTCGAAGAGGGCGGGAAGAAGAAGCCGCAAAAGGCTTCCTTCGAAGGCGGAGCCAGGAAATCCCGCGAAACTCCCGCCGAAGAGGTGGTTGAGGAAAGCGTTTCCGTCGATGTTCCGAAGGAGAGGCTCTCCGTCGAAAAGGTGACTTTGAGCCCCGAGCCCGCAGAGGACGCCGAAGATGCGGCGGAAGAGGCTAAGGAAGGGGAAGGCGCAGTCGTCGCGGAAGCCGCAGGCTCCGACGAAGCTTCTTCCGAAGGCGGTGAAGGGGACGCTTCCGCCCCCAAAGCCGAATAACAGCCGATAAATAACGCTTTTTTAATTTCGGCGGGGCGGCTGCCCCGCCGAAGTCATGGAAAAATGGAACAACAGACATTCTTTACAAACGACATGGAGCTCCCGCTGGCGGCGAGGATGCGTCCGAGGGATCTCGATGAATATGCGGGGCAGAAACATCTTCTCGGAGAGGGGAAGATATTAAGAAAGCTCATCGAATCGGATAAAATCGGCTCGATGATATTCTGGGGACCTCCCGGGGTCGGAAAGACGACGCTGGCGCGCATCATAGCGGGCAGGACTAAGGCTGAATTTATTGATTTTTCTGCGGTCACCAGCGGCATAAAAGAGATAAAGCAGGTCATGGAAAACGCCGAGAAACGTCGGCTTTTCGGAGAAAAAACGATATTATTCGTCGATGAGATCCACCGTTTCAACAAAGCGCAGCAGGACGCCTTCCTGCCGTATGTCGAAAAAGGGAGCATCATTTTAATAGGCGCGACGACGGAAAACCCGTCCTTCGAGGTCAACGGCGCATTGCTTTCGCGCTGTAAAGTCTTCGTGCTGCATGAACTTTTGACGGAGGAAATCGAAGAACTTTTGCGGCGTGCATTGAGCGACGAAAGGGGCTTTGGCAAGGAAAACGTCGTCATCTCCGACGACGAGATCCGCGCCATCGCCGTCTTTTCCAACGGCGACGCCAGAGGAGCGCTTTCGACGCTTGAAATGGCGGTATTGAACGGCGAGGAACGCGATTCGACCGTCTATGTTACGAAAGAGAGCCTCGAACAGTGCATTTCCAGAAAGTCGCTCCTATACGACAAGGGCGGCGAAGAACACTACAACATCATTTCCGCGCTGCATAAGTCGATGAGAAATTCCGACCCGGACGCAGCCGTATATTGGCTTGCAAGGATGCTGGAAGCGGGGGAAGACCCTCTCTACATCGCCCGGCGCGTGACGCGCTTCGCCTCCGAGGACATCGGACTTGCCGACCCGAAAGCTTTGCAGATCGCGGTAGCCGCTTATCAGGCGTGTCATTTCATCGGCATGCCGGAATGCAGCGTTCATCTCACCGAAGCCGTCATCTATATGTCGCTTGCGCCGAAATCGAACGCCGTCGACGTCGCCTATATGCGCGCAAAATCCGACGCGCTGAATACTACGGCGGAGCCGGTTCCGAATGTCATCAGGAACGCGCCGACGCGCCTTATGAAGGAGCTTGGTTACGGCAAAGGCTACAAGTTCGCGCACGATTACGAGGACAAAGTCACCGATATGGTCTGCCTCCCCGATTCGTTGAAAGACAGAGTCTATTACACTCCCGGGAAGGAAGGGCTGGAGCCGCGCTTCCAACTCCGTATCGAAGAAATCAAGGAGTTAAAACGTAAGGCAAAAGGGGAGAAGTAGCGCCGGCGTAACGGGCTTAAATACAGTTCGGGAGGCGACGGGTAAACGAAAACGGGCGCTCCGACAGCGGAAAAATTTACAAAAGGTTTAAAAAACGGAACAACACGGAATCATGATTAAGCCCGCCCGAAAGCGGGCTTGAATTTCGGGATTTAAAGGTTTTACGTCAATCGGTTTTTCAGGCAATCAATCGATAGAGATATCGAAGACGACGGGCATATCCGATTCGGGAGGGGGAGTGGTGACAATCAAAGCCTTTGCGGTTTGCAGCCACTTTACCTCTTTACCGTTCATGGTGACGCCCTTGATGATAAATCCGCACTCGTCGCGGTCGGCTCTGAACGATTTTAACTTATAGACGCCGCGCTTCGAGGGACGAAGTACGAAAGCATAGACGTGTGAGGGTTTGTAGGTGTAGCGGATGTCACGCGAGGTATAGCGCAGATTGTCCCCGAAACTTTTTGCTTTATGCCGTCTCCCTTCGCCGTAGCGCTTGTATGGAGAGGATTCGAATAAAGCCTCGGCGTTGGCTGATGTCCACCGTCCCAGCTCGGCAAGAATCCCGACGTCCTTTTCGGCAAGTGTGCCGTCGGCTTTCGGACCTATATTCAGCACGAAAACGCCGTTTTTGGAGATGACGTCCGCCATTACGGCGGCGATATCGGCAGGCTTTTTATAGATATTGGTCGTCGCGTGACACCACGAGTTTTTCGCCGTGGAAGTGTCGGATTGCCAAATCTCGGGGGAGAAGCCGTCAAGCTGTCCGCGTTCGCGGTCGTACACCCCCGCTCCGTACATCAATGCGTCGGACTTGTATTCGACAACAACTTCCTCGCCCCATGTTTCGGCAAGATTGTAATAGTATGCCAGAAACTTTTTCATGTATGGGCGGAATTCCTTTATCCATACCCACCAGTCGAAGTACAGTGCCTTCGGACGATACTTTTTTACAAGCTCCGCCGTGTGCGCCAGCCAGTCCTTAAGCCATTCTTCGGTAGGTACGATGCCGCGCTCCCCGCGCTGCATGTGCACGGGGTCATTCTTGTTTTCGACGTTGACCATTGGTCCGTATAAATCGGAGTTTCGGTCATCTAACGCGGGAGTATGGTACCCCAAAGTGCGGGCTCCGTTCAAAAACCAGAAGTGCTCCGCCCGATGCGAGGAAGTGGTGAAGACGAGTCCTTCCTTTTCAGCCGCCGCCTTCAATTCTCCGATGACGTCGCGGTGCATCGCCTGCTTGGGTGTCGTCCAGCGACTTAGCGCGGAGTCGTACATCTTGTAGCCGTCGTGGTGTTCGGCGACCGGCATGATAAACCTTGCGCCGGCGCCTTTAACAGCCGAAATCCACTCCTCCGGCGAAAAGCGCGGTGCGGTGAACATTTCGATAAATTTAAGGTAAGGGAAATCCCGCCCGTACTTTTTGACGTGGTGCCAATAGACGGGATTTCCGCGGTAGTGCATAAGGCGCGGGTACCATTCGTTGGTAAAGGCGGGCACGGAATATGCTCCCCAATGGATGAACACCCCGAAGCGCGCTTTTTTATACCACTCGGGCACGGGGTGCGTGGCGAGCGACTCCCAATCGGCGGAATATTTGCCGCCGGCGGCTACCTCATCGACCTCTGCCAAAATGGCGGCTATTTTACGGTCATATTCCGCTTTTCCGATTTTCGAATCGACGTCGGAATTATCGGAAGCAATCTTTTTTTCGCTATTGATGTCCATAGAACTTCTCCTCACGAAGATTATACCCCATAAACCCCAATCTGTAAATACCAATCGCCCCAAGACCCCGAAAAGGATAAAAAATCGCCTGAATAAAAAAAGCGAACTTCGCCAAATTATCCGAGACTCCGTATAGGAGAGTACCGTCATACGCAAATAATTAAATATCCGCCAAATTATCCGAATCCCCAAAATGAATACCGGAACTCTCAACATAAAAAACTTAAAAAACCGCCAAATTATCCGAGACCCAAAATGAATAGAAGGGTTGTCATCATACACAAAACATCAAATGTCCGCCAATTTATCCGAATCAAGAATGAATGTAAAAACAACAAGCACAAAAAACATCAACAACGCCAAATTATCCGAGCTCCCAAAATGAATACAGGGACTCTCAACATAAAAAACTTAAAAACCGCCATATTATCCGAATCCCCAACATGAATAGAAGGGTTGTCATCAAACACAAAACATCAAATGTCCGCCAATTTATCCGAATCAAGAATGAATGTAAAAACAACAAGCACAAAAAACATCAACAACGCCAAATTATCCGAGCTCCCAAAATGAATACAGGTACTCTCAACATAAAAAACTTAAAAACCGCCATATTATCCGAACACCCAAAATGAATAGAAGGGTTGCAGATAGCGCACTTCTTCCGTACGAGAGACAAGGGAGCATAGTCACCTATGTGACCGCCGTCGCGAGTGCGGAAAAGGGCGCTAGATGCGCCCTTATATTCATTTTGGGAGGGAGTTTACCAAGACAGGTAAATGACCGAAGACGGCAAACGAAAAAGGGCGCTAGATGCGCCCTTATATTCAATTTGGTGGAGCGTATGTAACGTAAATTGAACTGCGGTTCAGCGAATAAATATAAAATATCGACTATGTAAATGCTGTAACACAATTTTATGGACAGTACTTAAATGCAATAATGGTATATCAATTATACCTTGCTTATTGACAAATAATTAGTATTAACTTATAATTAATATAGATAAATATTAAGTGGTTCATAGATGCGTGTTACATCAATGTGCCGGCATATGGTGATTGTATCGCCTATGTACTTTTATCGTCAGATTTTGCATTATGTACCCTTTGGCGATAAATTTTGCCAAAGGGTACTTTTACAAGGGGAGAAAAGTTGTGGATGTTTATAATGAATGTTTGCATTATCAATATAAAATCAAACGTAAATTTATCTGCTTTCAAAATTTTTCTATGTTTTTTAGACAAAAAATATGCAGGAAATTCGATGTGCCGTATATTGAATGTTTTATAACGACCAAATGCAACTTAAAGTGTAAACATTGTTCCAATTTGATTCCGTACATCGAAAAACGTGAGCATATGCCATTTGTCGATTTCAAGCGAGATTTGGATACTTTGCTTGCTCAAATCGATCGGCTTTACAGATTGAAGATCCACGGCGGGGAGGTGTTTTTGCACCCCGAACTCTGCGATATAATCGGATATGCCGATGGTTTAAAAAAAATCAAATCCATCCGCATTGCCACTAACGGGACGATTCTTCCTTCCGAAAAAGTTTTGAAAACCTTGGCAAAAAGCAAAGTGGTTGTACAGATCAGCGACTA